>JBDSAR010000108.1:0-3809 GCA_039922035.1 Chthoniobacteraceae bacterium | reverse complement strand
CGCTTTTCCACCTTCTCCAACTCCTTGACCAGCCGCGTCCCGCGCTCGCTGCGTTGCTCGCGAATGGCCTGTTTGATTTCGTAAATTTGATCCTCAATGAAAGCGCGCCGCGTTTCGACAGAGAGGGGAATCTTCTCGAAACTCGAATGCGTCACGATCACCCCATCCCAGTTTCCCGTGGCGATGCGGCTGAACAGACGGGCGCGTTTTGCTGACGCAAAATCCTCCTTTCCGGCGACGAGAATGTTCGCGGTCGGATAAAGCATGAGCAGCTCGGCGGAGAACTGGCCGAGCATGTGATTGGGCACGACAAACATCGGCTTCGAGGCCAGTCCCAGCCGCTTCAGTTCAATGCCCGCCGCAACCATCGTGTAGGTCTTTCCCGCGCCGACCGCGTGGGCGAGCAGCGTGTTGTCGCTTTGCACGATCCGCCATACGGCGTTCTTTTGATGCGGGCGCAACGTGATTTGCTGACTGCTCGACGGCAGTGTGAGATGACTACCGTTGAAGACACGGAGGCGCACGCTGTTGAAGTCGTCATTGTATTTGCGGCAGAGCCTTTCGCGGCGTTCATCGTCCTCCCAAATCCAAGTCTTAAACCGCTCCTTGATTTTCTCCATCCTGTCGCGGGCCGCTTCCGTTTGCTGCACATTGACGACGGGCGCATCGGTCTTCGGATCGGTGTCATGGACCGTCGGCGTCTTGAGATTGAGCGCGTCCTGAATCAGCTCAACCGCGGAGTAGCGCGCAGTGCCCCATTCCGTCGTGTTGGCGACGGTGTTGCGCGCGTTGTAGTCGGCCTTGATGAACCAGGTGCCGACCGCCGCCGCGTGCGAGACCGTGACGCCTTCCGCGCCAAGCAGCGACTTCGCGAACGCCTTGACATCCGCCGGCGGAATCCACACCGCACCGAGACGCGCTTCGATTTCCGATGCTGTCAAATCAACCGGCTGCACTGCTTCCAATGCGGTGACATTTTCCTGATAGGCCGGATTCGCGGTTGCAGCGGCCCTTGCGTTCTCCAGTTTTACGAGCACATCGCCGGAAAGATATTCGTCGTCCGTTTCCCACTGCTCTGTTTGCGGATTCCGGTAAATTAGTCCCTTCAACTCCGGCAAAAAGTCCTCCGGTGGTTTGCGCAACAGCATCTCCATGCGCGTTAAATCCACGCGGCCCGTTTCATTGAGCGTGAGCACGAGAGCGTCTTGCGGAGTCTCCGCAAGCAGGGCGGTCTTCGGCTGGTGAATCGTCCGCTCGCGAAAGATCGCCATCTTCACCGCCATCTTCGTCTCGTCGTTGTAGTCCTCCAGTGAGCAAAGCAGCGGCGCATCGGGATCGCTGCGAAAGGCACGGCGGTTGGCGCTGTCATTGACCGCGCCGAAGCGGGAAACGAAATGATCGTATTGGAAATTGAGATGGCGCCGCGCATCGAGAACCGCCTCGTCCCCGTAGTTCTCGAGCTGCGTGCGCAGTGTCCCTCGCACCGCGTCCCGCAATTTGATCAGTCCGCGAATCCGCCGCGCCGTTTCATCGGCGAGACTTTCAACCGGCGTGAGCGTCGGACCATCGCGCACCATGATGACGCCTTCGTGCAGCACGAAGGCATTTTCCTTCACGTAGTCCGGCGCGAGAATTTCCACGCGAGCGATGGCACGCGCGGCATTCGTCCGCTCCAATGCCCGGTAGATGCCCTGCGGCAACGCCCTGACAGCCGTGCGCAGCGCGTCTGACAGCTCGCGCCCGTCTGGAATCAGCGCAGGCTCATTTTGCCGATACATCGAACTCTCGTTCGCCATCGTGCCGAGCATCATGTGCGGATTGGCGGCGAAGTATTCGTTGATCTGAAAAGCCACGCCTTCCGCGTTCAGATGCTCGGCAAGGTTCAGCCACGCGGGACCGCCCGCCCGCTCCCCCGCCGCGAGCTTGCGGAAGAAAACGATGTCGGTCGTGACCTCGGTATTTGCGTTCTGTTTGAACGCGTTGTTCGGCAGACGGATCGCGCCGATGAAATCCGCCCGTTCGTGCAGGTATTCGCGAAGGTGTGAGTTCGCTTTGTCGAGCGTCCCTTTCGAGCTGATGAAAACCATCAGCCCGTCCTCACGCACTTTCTGGATGCCCTTCGCGAAGAAGTAATCGTGAACGAGAAAGTTCCGCTCGTTGAGCTGCGGATCGTGGAGCTTGTAATCGCCGAATGGCACGTTGGAAATGGCGAGGTCAAATGAGCTTTCGACGAGTGCCGCAGTCTCGAATCCCTGGCTGCGAATATCCGCGTCGGGGTAGAGCTTGCGCGCAATGGTCGCCGTCAGCGGATCAACCTCAAAGCCAGTGAGCCGTGAGCGCGCGCTCATTTCCTCCGGCATCAAGCCAAAGAAATGCCCGATGCCGAGCGCCGGTTCCAAAACACGGCCGTGTGCGAACCCAAGCCGCTGCACGGCTTCATACATCGCGCTGACGACCACAGGGGCCGTGTAGTGCGCGTTGAGCGTCGAGGCCCGCGCTGCGTCGTATTCCTGTTCGGTGAGCAGACTTTTCAGCCGCTCACGTTCCGCATCCCATCCGCTCGACTCGTGCCATGCGAAAACCTGCGGGATGCCTCCCCACCCCACATACTTAACGAGCACGCGCCTTTCCTCGTCGGTTGGTGCGCGATTTTCCGCATCGAGTCTGCGGACAGTTTCAATCGCCGCAAAATTGTCGCGACACTTCTGTTTAAGCGAACCTTCGCCCAACGCATCCTCCGCGCGGATGCGGTAGTTGCCGGTGTTTAGACGCTCAGGCTCTCCTCCGCCGGAAGGAGAATATATTTCTCCCGAATCATCTCCCACGCCTGGTCGTGCGCCTGCTGTGGCGTCAGCTTCTGCTCCGTTTCCAGCTTCCGCGTGAGAGCTTCCATTTCGTCCAAGGTCGTCTCCTGCGCCTCGTAGAGCGCTTCCATTAGCGTGCCCTTCGCCTCCAGCTCCTTCACCATTTGCGGGCGAAATTCCGTCCAGTGGCGTTTCGCCATGAGGCCGTAGCCGGTCAGAGGATATTTGCTGTTCATCGGTGGTGTCCTTTCTGGATGGCAGGAAATCGAACAGGCTCAATTGCTGCTCTGGCTGGTGAGCCGCCGAGTTTCCGTTGCGCTTCAACATATCAAATCGTGAGTGAGCGGAAAACAGTTTCTTGTCGCGATGCCGTCTCTTGCTGATGCTCCGCGATGACCTTTTCTCTTTTGAACTGGCACGCCACGGCGGCGACATGCACCGCGTCGCGGCTGAAGCTCGGATTCTCGCGAAAGTAGGCTACCACCTTTCTCTCGATTTCAGGATCGTTCAAAGCCGCGACGCCCGCGCCAAGCGCCTCCTTCAATTTGCGCCGATAGAAGTCGTCCGATATTTCCTCAGTCCTCAAAGGCGCAACAAGGTCGCTATCGGCATGGCTCGCATGATTGGCAGTTCGTCGAATCACAATCCGCACGATGAAGGCAAATGCCGGGCGGACGGCTCCGCCGGTGGAGCAACTTCATCGGCGGAATCCGCCGCCCCCGATGTGGCCGCGCAACATCGTGGAGCGGCGACATCATCCGCTTTAAGGGCGGGCGGGCCACAAAGTCTTTCGTCTTTGAAACGGAGCCGCGGCAGCGAACTGCGACGTGGAAAAGGCGAAAGTCTTTGTGCGGAGGCGCGGCGTGGTCCGTTGAAGGTCAGACCTTCACGCCCGCAGTCGCAGTTTGCTTCGGCGCGGTCGCCCGCATCGTCTGCCGGGCGATGGAAATCATGGCCTTCTCCCGCTGCTCCTCGGGCATGTTTTTGACCATGTTCTGAATGCTC
>JBDSAR010000107.1:0-2590 GCA_039922035.1 Chthoniobacteraceae bacterium | reverse complement strand
GCCGAAGGCCAAAGTGCGTCGTTCAAGATCGCCGCGACGGCTGAGTGGCAGGACGTGAAAGTGGAACTGCCGGCGAAGGGCAGCATCATCCATGTGCGCCTCGCATTTCCCGGCAAGGTCATCCCGGAGATCGCCGCCCTTGAATTGCACGGCACAAAATCCAAGGTCGCGGCCCGATGGTCGGCTGACGTAAAGCCCGCCCAGCAATAGCAAGACTCGCAGGCTGATATCCCTGTCTGGTTCGCAGAGCAACCCCTCCAATATGAACCCCGCTCGTCTTGCCCTTTCACTCATCCTCGCGACGTCGCTAGCCTCACTTCGCGCGCTATTACGACGAGATTGCGCACTTCGACATGTTCTTCGGCGAAGTGATGGCGGAGTTGGAAAAGCGCGGCGTCGCGGCGAACACGATCGTCGGCTTCATGGGCGACAAAGGCTGCTCTCAATTCCGCGGCAAGGGCACGCTCTTCGAATTTGGAATCCACGTGCCGCTGCTCGTGCGCTGGCCGGTGAAAGTGAAGCCCGGCTCGTCGTCGGGTGAACTCATCAGCGGCGAAGACATCGCACCGACTTTCTTCGAAGCCGCGGGCGTGCCGGTGCCGCCGGAGATGACCGGGAAGAGCTTTGTGAAGCTGCTGCGCGGCGAGCCGTTCGAGGGGCGCAAGTTTGTCTTCGCCGAACGCGGCGCGCACGGATCGGGTCTGCCGGGCAACAGCGCGGCCTTCGACCTCGGCCGCGTCGTGGTGACGAAGACGCACAAGCTCATCTACAACGCGTTCGGCCAGCTCCCGTATTGGCCGGTGGATTTCGCGTCCGACGCTTTTTGGAAGGAAATCGTGAACATGCACGAGGCCGGGAAGCTCGATCCGAAAATGGACCGGCTCTACTTCCGGCAGCAGCGCCCGATTTTTGAGTTCTACGATCTCGAAAAGGATCCCGCAGAATTCAACAACCTCGCCGGCAGTCTCGATGTTGTGAGCTACGAGCGCGAGCTGAAGGCCGCGATGCAGGAGTGGATGATCCTTCAGCGTGATTTTCTTCCGCTTCCCGTGACACCCACCGAGGGCCCCGGAAAAAAGCGCAAACAGCACTGATCCTGACCGCATCGGACGCCATTGGCGGCCCTATAAATTCAGCTTCTTCATTTCCTCCACGGCAAAATCCGCGGCTCTCGCGGTGAGCGCCATGTAGGTCAGCGAAGGGTTCACGCACGCGCCTGAGGTCATGCAGGCGCCGTCGGTCATGAAGACGTTCTTCACGGCGTGAATCTGGTTGTGCGCGTTCAGGACGGAAGTCTTCGGGTCGCGGCCCATGCGGGCGGTTCCCATCTCATGGATCGCCATTCCCAAATGCGCACCCTTGTCATAGGTGCGGACGTTTTTGAGGCCCGAGGAATCGAGCATCTCCTGCGCGTCATTCGCCATCTCGATGCGCATCTTCTTTTCATTCTCACGAATCTCCGCATCGAACACCACGACCGGCATGCCCCATTTGTCCTTCGTGGACTTGTCGAGAAACATGCGGTTCTCGTGGTAAGGCAGCGTCTCGCCGAACCCGGCGAGTCCCATTGTCCACTGGCCGGGCTTGGTGAGTTCAGTCTTGAAATCCGCACCGAAGGAGAGTTCCGCCACGTTGCGCTGCCAGCCCTCGCGGCTCGCGCCGCCCTGGTAGCCGAAGCCGCGCAGATAGCCGCGCTTGTCTGCGCCGATGTTGCGATAGCGCGGGATGTAGATGCCATTGGCCCGGCGACCGTAGTAGTAGCGGTCGCGGTCGCCTTCCCACTCACCGTTGGCTCCCGTGCGAAAGTGATGGTCCATCAGGTTGTGGCCGAGTTCGCCGGAGTCGTTGCCCATGCCATTCGGAAAACGGTCGGAGACGGAATTCATGAGCAGTGACGTCGAGCTGAGCGCACTCGCGCAGACGAAGATGATTTTCGCAAAGTACTCGCGGTCCTGCATCGTCACCGCATCGCGCACGCGCACGCCAGTCGCACGCTGAGTGGCATTGTCATGGACGATCTCCGTCACGATGGAATCCGGGCGCAGCGTGAGGCGTCCGGTTTTCGCCGCGGGCGGAAGCGTGGAGGATTGCGTGCTGAAGTAGGCGCCAAAGGGACAGCCGAGCGCGCACCGGTTCCGGAACATGCAGGGCGAGCGACCGACGCCCAACTGCGCCTCGGCGGCCTTCGACAAATTCGCAACGCGCCCGATGGTCATGTGCCGGCCCGGGAAGTTTTTCTCAAGGCGTTTGCGGACTTCCTTCTCGAGGAAATACATTTCCATCGGCGGCAGGAATTCGCCATCCGGCAACTGCGCCAGCCCGAGCTTTTCGCCCGAGATGCCGGCGAAGCGCTCCACGTACGAATACCACGACTCGATGTCCCGGTACCGAATCGGCCAATCCACGGCGATGCCGTCGCGGAGGTTCGCCTCGAAATCCAGATCGCTCAGGCGGTAGCATTGACGTCCCCACATGATGGACTTCCCGCCCACGATGTTCGGCCGGAACCAGTCGAACCGCTTCACCTCCTTGTAGAGCGAATCCGAATCGTTGAACCAATACTTCTCCGTCATCTCATTGTACGGAGTGT
>JBDSAR010000106.1:0-2242 GCA_039922035.1 Chthoniobacteraceae bacterium | reverse complement strand
GCGGTGAGATCAAAGCGCACCTGCGCGCCGAAAAGGCTGTGTGTGCCCGTGCCCGTCCGGTCCGCCTTGAAGCGTCCGTGGTCCTGCACATGGCGGAGCAAATCGAGATACTGTCGCATCGCGTGCGGGATACGGGAATGCGGATGCGCGATGCAAGCATCGTCCGCATCATCACTGCCAGCGTACGATGTGAGCGGTCACTTTTTCGGCACCAGCGATTCGAGGTAGTCGAGCAGGCTCGCGAATTCGCGCACGGTGAGATTGTTCACGAGCCCCGGCGGCATGATGGAGGTGGGCAGCGTCTCGCGTTTTGCGATGTCCTTCACCTCGTAGGTTGCTTCCTGCGCGGCAACATTGCGCATGGTGACCTTGTCCGCGCCCTCGCGCACGACAAAGCCCATGTTCACGGTGCCGTCCTTGAGCGTGAAGACATTCGTGGCAAAGCCCTGCGCGATCGTCTTGTTCGGATCGAGGATGTTCTCGGCCAGGTCGGGGCGCTTGTAGGTCTGCGCGATGTTGCCGAGGTAGGGGCCCTTCTGCGGCTGGTCCTGCGAGGTCGTGTGGCACGCGACGCAGGTGTTCCGCGTGAAGATCTGTTCGCCCAGCGCGATGTCGCCCTTCGTCTTCACGACCTGCGCGACGACCTCCTTCACCTGCAGTGTGCCGATCAGCGGGCCGGAATCCTTGGTCTTCCTTTCCAGTTTCATCTTCGACGCTGCGCTTTTCGCCTCCGCGGCGACCGCCTTGTCTGCATCGTCGAGTGACGCGAGGATCTTGTCCGCATACGCGTTGTGTTTGATTTCGCCCGCGGCCTTCAAAATCTGCACGCGCCGTTTCGGATTCTGCCAGCCGGTGTCGAGCGCCTTCGCGGAAAGTTCGCGCGGCTCGGGTGCGCCCGTCTTGCGTGCGCTGAGCGTGAGCAGTGCGGCGTCCGCCCAGAGCGAAATTTTGCCGTCCATTTTCGCGGCGGCGTCCTCGATCATCTGATGATGGTTCTCCAGCTTCGGCGCGTTGAGAAATGCGTTGCGTGCCGCTTCGCGGTCCTTGTTGCCGGCCTTCATCTCCACGAGTTGTGCGAGTGCCTGCAGCGAAGCGCGTGCGCCGTCCGCGCTGTCCACTTTCGCGAGCGCGGCGACGGCTTGCGCGATGATGGGCGCGGCGAAGTCCTTCGATTGTGCGGCCTGCACAAGCAGCGGCACGGCTTCACTCGGGATCGAGTCGGCTGAAGTGAGCTGCGCGACGAGATCGGGCAGCACTTTGGAGTCGGTTTTCGCGAGTGCGAGGATGCGTTGGAGTGCCTCGTTGAACTGGATGCGGTTGCGGTTCAGTTCGCTGACCAGGAACGACGCCTCATCCGGCGCGGCACTCGCGAGCGTGGACTTCAGCGCGGCGGCGATCTTGTTCGTCTCGCTCCACGGGTCGGGCTGGTAATACGGCCCGCGGTAATCCGGGCGCGTGCCCCAACTGTTGCCCGTCCACGCGCCGTCGGTGAAGTGCAGGCGGCACAGTGCGCTGATCAGGCCTTTGCGAAGCTCGATGCCCTTGGTGGCTGCGAGGCGCTTCAGCAGTCCGTCCACGACCTGCGGCGTGTGCATCATGCGCAGCGAACGGAGCGCGCTGTCGCGGGTCTTCGACGGTGACTTCGGATCGTCCACGATCGCGAAGGCGGGCTCCGGCGTGCCGAGCATCGCGAGCACGCGCTGCGTCGTGTGTGAAATCACATCGTCGCCGTCCCCGAGCAGCGCGGCGATTTCCGGTGCGAGCGAAGTGATGCGCTGGCGTGTCGCGCCGATGACGGCGTTGAGTCGTGTCTGTGCGTCGTTGCTCGTCATGCCTGCGGAGAAAAGGGACGCGGGCACGAGCGACGCCGCCTGCGATTTTGCGGCCAGGCCAGAATCGCCGAGTGCGAGCAGCACGTAGGGCTGGATCGTCGGCTCGCTCGCGAGCGCGGCGACGGCGCTGATATTCGCCGCATCCGGCGCGCTCACGTTCCGCTGCGCGATGCCGTAGAGCGCGGCGACGCGCGCGGCGAGCGGCTTGGATTTGTCCGCGGCGAGCGCGAGCAGGAGCGCGCGTGTCGCGGGCTTGTCGTCGCGGCTGAGGATCGTGCGCTGCGCTTCGAGGCGCGTGCGGTGGCTCGGGGATTCGAGCAGTTTCACGAGCGCCTCGTCGCTGGACTTTTCAAAGTCTGGCAGCGCGGGCGCTTTGAAACCGTGCGGCGTCACGCGCGCGATGTAGCCGA
>JBDSAR010000105.1:0-6326 GCA_039922035.1 Chthoniobacteraceae bacterium | reverse complement strand
GTCTTCCCCGTAGCGCAATTCGAGAAGCTCTGGGGCGACCTGACCGCGCTGCCGGAGATCAACAGCAAGTTCCTAGTAGTCCCGCGCCTCCGCGGCCAGCAGCTCAAGGAACAGGCGCAGCTCGACGGCTGGCTCCGCGACGGCTCGGCGGGCTACGTCGAGTCGCTCTGCGACTTCAGCTAACACGCTTCAGGAAATGTCGCGGCTGCGCCACAAGGAACCGGGGCGCCCCCGCCCCGAGTTGACCCACGGGGCCAGGGCGCCCCGGCTCCTCGACGCATAGCTACCGCTCCACCTTCATCGGCGCGACCTGCACGCCGTCGCTCCACGCGCCCATGCTTGCATCCACCACGAGCGGCTTGTTGGAAAATGCCGCGTCCATCAGCGAATCGAACGTCCTCCAGAGCCCGAGCCAATCGAGCGCGTCCGTCGCAGGACGGCTCCAGCTGATTGGGAAAAGGTGATCGGCCTTCAGCGACGGCAGACCATGCGCGTCGCTGCACACCGTCACGAATGCCCGCTCGCGCACCTGCTTCGTGTCACGCCAGATCGCGCGCGCAGTGCCCGAGCCCACAAGGCCATCCGCATCGCCGACCATCACGATCAGCTTCACGTCGGGAGGAATTTTTTGGCAGTCCTCCATCGCCAATATTTTGAATCCGCCATCCTTCCCCTGCCCCGGTTCTACGATCATCGCCGCCTTCGCCACAGGGAGCTTTTCGGAAGCTGCGTCGATCAGGTAGTTTGCCGTCTGCACACCGCCGGCGGAATGCCCGACGACGGCGACGCGCGCCAAGTCAGGCTTCACATGGCCCGGCTGAGCGAGCACCTCGATCGCTGCCCGGATGGACGCAATCGAGTTCGGGAAAAACTCCGCAGCAGGCGTGAGCAAGCCCGCCTGATAACGCGGATACACGACGATGTTCCCGCGCTTCGCGAGATGGTTCACCCAGCCGCGATACGTGTCTGGCGTCATCGCGGTCCAGCCGTGGAGAAAAATCACGAGCGGCGCATTTTTCGGTGCGGGCTGCGCGGGCTCGATGATCCAATATTGCTCCCCGCCCTCACCATATTCCGTCTGCTTCACACCGCGATGCGCGTAGTCCGATCCGCCCGCTCCATTCGCAGGCTGCTTCGGCGAAGTCGGCTTTACAGCGGCCGTGACTGCCGCCGATGCGTCTTCCGCAAATGCGATGCCGGAAGCGGCGGCAAAAAAAACTCCCAGCAAAAAAAGGGCGCGGAATTTCATCGTGCCGCAACTTTTCCGCACGATCGTCACATCGCCAAGCCCAGCTTTTCCGAGGACTTTCTTGCCCAAGGGCCGATTATGGCATTTAGTCGCCGCTCATGTTTACACGCTCACAGGGGAGTCCCATTTCGGTCGTCACAGGGTCCGCAGGTTTTCTTGGTTCACATCTCACCGACCGCCTTCTCGCCGAAGGCCATCGCGTCATCGGCATTGATAACTTCATCACCGGCAACGTCGCCAACTTCCAGCACCTCGCTGGCAACGAGAACTTCCGCTTCGTCAAACACGACGTCTCGAACTTCATCTACCTCCCCGACGATGTGGATTTCGTCTATAATTTCGCCTCGCCCGCGTCGCCGATTGATTACCTCGAGTTCCCGATCCAGACGCTGAAAGTCGGATCGCTCGGCACGCACAACACGCTCGGCCTCGCGAAGGCCAAGGGCGCTGCCTACCTCATCGCCAGCACCAGCGAATGCTACGGCGACCCGCTCGAACATCCGCAAAAGGAAACCTATTGGGGCAATGTGAACCCCGTCGGCCCGCGCGGCTGCTACGACGAGGCGAAGCGCTTCTCCGAGGCCATGACGATGGCCTACCACCGCTTCCACAAGGTGAACACGCACATCGTCCGTATCTTCAACACATATGGCCCGCGCATGCGCCTGCGCGACGGACGCGTGGTGCCAGCGTTCATCGGCCAGGCGCTCACGGACAAGCCGCTCACCGTCTTCGGCGACGGCTCGCAGACGCGCTCCTTCTGCTACTGCTCCGACCTCATTGATGGCATCTTCAAGCTTTCGCAATCCGACTACCACGAGCCCGTGAACATCGGCAACCCGCGCGAGATGACCATCAAGGAATTCGGCGAACACATCATCAGGTTCACCGGCACGAAGTCGAAATTCGACTTCAAGCCCATCCCCGTGGACGACCCGAAAGTCCGCCGCCCCGACATCACGCTCGCCAAGTCGCTGCTCGGATGGGAGCCAAAGGTCAGCTTCGAGGAAGGCATCGCGAAGACCATCGAGTTCTTCCGAGGTCGCGTCGCGGCGGGCGATCCAGTGGCATAGTGGAGCGCCGCGTGTCCCACCGGCCACTCCAAGATGCGCGCAGCGCCAATTCCCTTGCGCGCAACCACTGAGAAACAATAAGGCGCTTCGCGCGGTGGCTCCGTGGCCGGCGAGGACGCGCGGCGCTCCTACTGATCATGCGCGAGGCAGGCGGCGATAAAGCCCTTGAAGAGCGGGTGCGGCGAAGTCGGCTTGCTCTTGAATTCCGGGTGATACTGGCACGCGAGGAACCACGGGTGGTCGCGAAGCTCGATCAGCTCGACGAGCTTTCCGTCCGGTGACGTGCCCGCGATAATGAAGCCTGCGGCTTCCATCCTCTCACGATACGCCTGGTTGAATTCATAGCGGTGGCGGTGGCGCTCGCGGATCTCTGCGACGCCGTAGAGCTGCTGTCCGCGTGTGCCGGGCTTCAGCACGGTGGGCCATGTGCCGAGGCGCATGTTGGCACCCTTGCCTTTCACCTTTTTTTGATCCGGCAAAAGATCGATCACCGGGTCGGGTGACTTTGCGTCGAACTCCGTGCTGTTCGCCTTCGTGAGTCCGAGGACGTTGCGCGCAAATTCGATCGTCGCGATTTGCATCCCGAGGCAGAGGCCGAGGTAGGGCACGTTATTTTTGCGCGCGTACGCGGCTGCGGCGATTTTCCCCTCGATGCCGCGCTCGCCGAATCCGCCGGGAACGAGAATGCCGGCGACGTTGTGCAGGTGCAGTGCGGCGTCTTCGGTCTCGAGCTTCTCGGCGTCCACATCCACCACCTCGACTCCGCAGTCGAGCGACGCGGCAGCGTGGTTGATGGATTCATCAATGCTTTTGTAGGCGTCCTTGTGGTCAATGTATTTTCCGACGATCGCGATACGCACGCGCTTCTTCGGATTCACGAGCCGCTTCACGAAACGCTCCCACTCGGTCATGTTCGCGGGCGGCACGTTCAGCCCGAGGCGTTCGCACACGATGTCGTCGAGCTTCTCCTTTTGCAGCAAAAGCGGGACGCTGTAGATGCTGCCCTCGACATCGAGGCCCTCGATGACAGCCTTCAGCGGCACGTTGCAAAAAGTGGAGAGCTTCTGCCGCACCTCGGGCTCCAGCGGTTTCTCGGTGCGGGCGATGAGCACGTCCGGCTGCAGGCCGATCTCGCGGAGCTTCGCGATGCTCTGCTGCGATGGCTTGGTCTTCAGTTCGCCCGCGGCCTTGATGTATGGGATGAGCGTCGCGTGCATGATCATCGAGTTCTCCCGGCCGACCTCGAACTGAAACTGACGGATCGCCTCAAGGAACGGAAGCCCTTCGATGTCGCCGACGGTGCCGCCGATTTCCGTGATGAGCACATCGCACTGATGCACTGCGGCGACGTTGCGGATGCGCGCCTGGATTTCATCGGTGATGTGCGGAATGACCTGCACCGTCTTGCCGAGATATTTTCCCGCGCGCTCGTTCGCGAGGACGGTCTCGTAGATTTGCCCGCTCGTGGAATTGTTCGCCCGCGTGAGCACCGAATGCGTGAAGCGCTCGTAGTGCCCGAGGTCGAGGTCCGTCTCCGCGCCGTCGTCGAGCACGTAAACCTCGCCGTGCTCGAAGGGGTTCATCGTGCCGGGGTCCACGTTCAGATACGGGTCCAGCTTTTGCATCGTGACCTTCAGCCCGCGGCGCTCCAGCAGCGTGGCGAGCGACGCCGCGGCGATGCCCTTGCCGAGTGAGCTGACGACGCCGCCGGTGACGAAGATGTATTTCATGGAATGTGGTGCGATCATTTTTTCAGCAGAGTTTTCAAAAGTGGGGCCACGGCATCGGCGTCCGCGGGCGTGTCCACGCCGACACTAAGGTGCTTCACCCTGATGACACGGATTTTCACACCATTATCGAGTGCGCGAAGCTGTTCGAGGGATTCGGAGCGTTCGAGCTGAGTCGGCTTCCACTTCACGAATTGGAACAGCAACTCCAGCGTGTAGCCGTAGATGCCCTGGTGCCGGAAAAATTTCAGCCCCGGCACTTCGTTGCGGACGAATGGAATCGTCGAGCGGGAAAAATAGAGCGCGTCGCCTTTCCGATCCGTCACGACCTTCACCGCATTCGGATTCGCCACATCGTCGCCCGGCTCGAAGATGCTCGCCGAGGTGATCATCGCGATATCGCGCGACTCCGCCATCGCCTTCGCGAGCCTCGTGATCGTGCCGGGATCCACGAGCGGTTCGTCGCCTTGCACGTTGATCACGTGCGTGAAGCCTTTCAGTTTTTTCCTCGCGACCTCCGCGACGCGATCTGTGCCGCTCACGCACTTCTCCGAGGTCATCACACATTCCGCGCCGAATGCCACGCACGCATCCGCGATTCGTTTGTCCTCCGTCGCCACGATCACGCGCTGCACACCCTTTGCCCGCGAGCAGCGCTCCCACACGTGTTGGACCATCGGCTTGCCCGCGAGAGGGAAAAGCGGCTTCCCGGGGAAACGGGTGGACGCGTAACGCGCGGGAATGACGACGGCAATCTTAGCTGGCACCCGAATGGGATAAAATGAACTCAGCGGCGCTGGCAATGTCTTTGGCGACAAAGTGTGCGCCCGCCGGATTTGCACCACCCCCGTGCCCGGTGCGGACGAGCACCGCGCGCGTCCCCGCCGCGAGCCCGCACTGGACGTCGATGTCCTTGTCCCCGACAAACCACGAGCGCGCGGGATCGAGTCCGAGATCGTGCGCGGCCTCCAGCACCATCGCGGGCGAAGGCTTGCGCCTGCCGGATTCGCCAGCGGGGCGGTCCGGACACATGTACGTGGCGGCGATGAGACCGTCGCCGAGCAGTTCCAGCAGTCGCGCCTGCACTGCGTGAAAGTCCGCCTCGTTGAGCAGCCCGCGCGCGATGCCGCTTTGGTTCGTGATGATCACAAGCACGAAGCCCGCATCCTTCAGCAGCCGCAACGCCTTGCTCGCGCCATCGAAGAGGCGTACATCCGCCGGGTCGCGGCAGTAGTTCACCTCGTGCATCAGCGTTCCATCGCGATCGAGGAAAATGGCGGCGCGGTTCATCCGTTCTGCTTTCGCCAAAATACCGTGGCGCGTCGAGCATCCGGACGAAGCAACGGGAACATGCAATTTTTTGCACCCCCAAGCGCAGGCATGAATCGCATCCAGCGGCATCGTGAATTCCGGTGCGGGAATGTGCAGGGCGTCTCCGAACTCCGGCAGCCGCTCTGCCGTCCAATCCTCGCCGATGCGCCGGTGGATGGTCACCTCGCGCCGGTTCTGCGAGAAGAGGACATCGGTATGCAGTGTGGGAATCAGTTCGCAGGTCATGCGCTTTTCACGGCGATCAATCCGCTCGCGCCCCTTGGCGAAGACTCTGACCACCGCGGGTCGCTGAATCTGTTCTGTGGTGGAGTTCGCTCTTGCGACTGCGCGTTCTCTTCAAAAGGCGGCGCACCCTTTTCAACACCATGACCGAGACCGCCATCACCAGGGAAATCATCGCAAAGCACGGCCTCACCGACGAGGAGTATGCCCGCATCCAGGGCATCCTCGGGCGCGATCCGAATATCACGGAGCTGGGCGTGTTCTCGGTGATGTGGAGCGAGCACTGCTCCTATAAGAACACGAAGCGCGAGCTGCGAAAATTCCCGACGACGGGGCCGCTCGTGCTCGTGAAGGCGGGGGAGGAGAATGCGGGCGTGATTGACATCGGCGACGGGTGGGCGGTGGCGTTCAAGATGGAGTCGCACAATCATCCGAGCGCCATCGAGCCGTTCCAGGGCGCGGCGACGGGCGTGGGCGGGATCATCCGCGACATTTTCACGATGGGTGCGCGGCCGGTGTTCTCGCTGGACTCGCTGCGCTTCGGGCCGATCCACGGCGACACGGCGCAGCACAAGTGGAACCGCTCGCGCTTCGCCGGCGTGGTGAGCGGCATCGCGCACTACGGGAATTGCATCGGCGTGCCGACCATCGGCGGCGAGGTGTATTTCGACGACAGCTACAACGGCAACCCGCTCGTGAATGTGTTCTGCCTCGGCATCCTGC
>JBDSAR010000104.1:0-1725 GCA_039922035.1 Chthoniobacteraceae bacterium | reverse complement strand
GTGTTGTCCGCCGGATACCACATCACCTCCGGCTGCCACGGGAGCTGCACGCCGCGGTCGAGGTCGGGCACGCTCGCGATTTCGTCGTCATTCGGCGACTGCCCGAGACCGTCGAGCGCGTAGCCGGTGTAAAGCTCCGAGCCGCGCGCGAAGTCCTCGAAATGCGAAACCGGGACGACCTTGCCCTTCGGACAGCCGTGAATGTCCACGTACGCGCCGACGCAATAGCTCACGCCCTTCGAGACGAGGTCCTGCTTGATGGTGGAAAGTTCAGCGTCTGATTTCATCAAATGTTGGCGAAGTAGCTGTGTGTCAGTGGCGGTTCCTCTTTCAGCGCTCCGCGGAGCTGCCGGGTGAGATCCTCCACCATCATCGAAAATAACTTTTGCCCCTTTGCCGCCGAGGCGCGCGATGGCTTGCCCGTCACGCCGTTCTCGCTCGTGCGATTCACCGGATGGGAGAAGAAGAGTCCGCCGGTCCGGTCTTCATCATCCGCAGAGGCAGTCAGCCCTTGCCTGACCAACGTGGGAGCAAGCTCCAGCATGAGCGAGGTCTCCGCGTCATTCGCGTGCCAGTCCTCGGCGTCGGCGAAAAACTCACTGCGCACCCGCGGGCTCACCTCGGCGACGTTCCGGATGGCGACCATCATGTCGTCGAAGCGGCTCCGCAACCGCTCCAGCGCGCAGCGCAGCGGCGCGAAGTTGGTCACGTGGCCATTGATGATGATCAGTCGGCGGAATCCGAAGTCGTGGCACCACTCGCCGATTTGCACGACGCAATCCGCAAGCGTCTCCGGCTGGAGCGACACCGTGCCGGGCCAGCGTTTGGAATGGCCGAGCGAGCATCCGTAAGGCTGCGTCGGGAGCACCGGAACGCCCGTTTCCGCACTCACCGAACGGGCGAGACTTTCCGCCGTCACGCAATCCACCGAGGTCGCCAGATGCGGCCCGTGCTGCTCCGTGGCACCGACCGGCAGCATCACCGCATCCATCCCGTCTGAACGCAACCTGGCGATCTCCTCCCACGTCATTTCTGACCAGAGGATCGGTGCGTTTTGTGGGTTGGCGGACATTCCGTTCAAGTGGACGCGCGCCGATTAGCACGCGGTATGCCATCGGAGTTTCCGCATCGCAAAATCCGCGAATCCCCTCTGAAAATTTGTGCAACACAAGCGTCCGCCGAATCGGCGACCGGTAAGAACTTGCGTAGAAAACTTCACACGCTGCTCAAAACGCCACAGCACGAATGCTCAAAAATAGACGCGCCGTATTTGTGCGGCGTATGAACTTTCCTCTGTTTCCTCTTACTTTTTCTGGACTCTTGCCGCACGCGCACGGTAACTGCTGGCGAACGCCCGACCTGCATGGCCAGCAAACAAAAGAAGAAGGCGACCGCCAGCCGCATCACCATTTCCCTGCCCACCGCGCTCTTCGATGAGCTCGATGCCATGGTGGACGCGCGCGGCTATGCGAGCCGCTCGGAGGCGATTTCCAAGATGATCAGCGGGCAACTTGTGCAGCATCAGCAGCAGCTCGGACGGCAGATCATGGCGGGCACCATCACGCTCATCTACGACCACTCGAAGAACGGCCTGCAAAGCCGGCTGATGAAAATCCAGCATCAATACCTGAAGGAGATCATCTCCTCGCAGCACGTCCACCTCGAGAATCATCACAGCCTCGAAGTGCTGCTCGTGCAGGGCCCCGGCTACCGGCTGAAGCGCAT
>JBDSAR010000103.1:0-7828 GCA_039922035.1 Chthoniobacteraceae bacterium | reverse complement strand
GACGGTGCTGAAATCCGCATCCTCGAGATAACTGTATGGCACCTGTTCATTCGTGCGGAAGTGGCGCTCGAGCTGCCCGGCTGCGTAGTCGCGCGCGAGTTTCAAATCACCGAAACGGGGGATGACTGCCTCATTCACGATTTCGACCACGTCCGCGACCTTCACGTCCTTGAGCATGCCGTCGCGCATCGTGCGGTAGGTCGCCAGCGGTATGTCGCCGTCGTTCAGTTCGCCATAGCCCTTCACCATTTGCTGAAGGTAAAAATCCACGCAGTAGCTCGTCCGGTTTCCGACGAGCTTGACTCCATTGCGGTCGCGGATTTCACCGCGCACGCTGGGAATGCGGACGCTGACTGAGGAACTTTTGCGCAGCCGGTCGGTCCACTTTTTTGAATTGGTGAACTGCTCGTGCCAGAGCTTCGCGGAGAGCACGCCGAGCATGCCGAGCATGAAAGCGGAGAGCACGTACACGCGCATCGCCGTGATGGAGAGCGCGCGCATTTTCAGGATCCGGCGGAGCATGCTCATGATCAGGTCGCCATGCGCCTCGGGCTGAAGATTCCGGCGCGGCGGCCGATCCAGTTCAGGAAAAAGAAAAGCGGCAGGGCAAGGGCTGCCGCGACGATGCCGCTGCCGCCGATGCGCGCCCAGACTTCGCGCGGCCAGATGAGCGCGAACGGTTCGCGGCGGAAAGTGATGATGACGTATTCCACGAGCACGAGCACCGAGGTGAGCACGCCGGCGACGGCGGCATGGATCTGCCACCAGCCGCGCATGAGGAGGGGGCGCAGTCCGTTCATCATCGCCCCGATCCCAGCGTAGAGGAGGATCGTGCCGCCGAATGGAAGATCTGTGCGTCCCTCGACGGAGATGCAGTTCATGCTGTCCCACATGAGGCCTGCCACGAATGCGAGGCAAAGCATGCCCGACACCGGAAGCGCCGCGGCACCGCAGAGGAAAATCACGGGCAGCAGCAGAATCTGGCTGCCGAATCCCGGCACGATGCCGGCGAAATGCTGAAGCACCAGCCCGACGAACATCGCTGCGATGAAGAGAAGCGTGATCATTTTCAGAGCGCCTTGGCGGCTCCTTTCGTCCCGGTGATGATGAAGACATCCGAAAGCGCGGCGATGTCCACGGAGGGCTCGATGATGGCCTGGCCGTCGAGTTCGCGGGATTTGAATTCGACGATCTGCCCGATGAGAATTCCCGGGGGATAGATCCCGCCCGCGCCGCTGGTGAGCACTTTCTGCCCTGCGCGCAGCGGCGCGAACCGTGAAAGGAGATTGAGGGTCATCGTCGGCTGGATGCTGTTGGATGTCCGCTGCCCGCGCACTTCCACGCGCACGATGCCCTGTTCCTTGCTGCTCTCGACGCTGCCGGCCACCTTGCAGTTTTCATCCGAGATCAGGAGCACGCTGGCCGAGTGCTCGCTCAGATTCACGACTTTGCCGACGAGCCCGTCGGGGGTGACGACAGGCATCTCTTCCTGCACGAGATCCTGGGAGCCCTTGTCGATGATCACGGTGCTCCACCAGTTCGACGGGCTGCGGCCGATGACGCGGGCGGACACGAGTGTGAAAGGCGAACTGCCCTGGTAGCCGAGTGCGGATTTCAGGCGGATGTTTTCGGACTCCACTCCGCGGAGCGCCTGGTTCGTCGCGCGGAGCTGATCGTTGTCCACTTTCAGGCGCTGGTTTTCGGCTTCGAGCTCGTCGAGCTTTTTCAGGCCTGCCCGGTAGCCCTTGTATCGCGAGTCCACCTCGGAGCCCTTTTTCAAAAATGGCGACACGATGCCAAGAAATGTGCTTTGGATGCGCTGCCGGTTGTGCGGACTGAGAATGAAGACGCCTGCGAGCGCGGCGACGAAAACACAGATGCCGATGAGATTGGCACGGCGGCTGTTCATGGCGCGCACCTCCGCGGAAATTCTGAATTCTGAATTCTGAATTCTGAATTCCTTTCATGGCGGCGCGATGCAGCGTCGCTGAGCCGCGGCTTTTTCAGCGGGGTGGCCTGTTGGCTCTGGGTCATCGGGGCGTGCGGCGGATTACCGCCACTGCCGATCCGTCGCGGTGACCTGCCGGAGGAATTTCATCTCGCTCAAGGCGCGGCCGGTTCCTTCGGCCACTGCGCTGAGCGGATCCTCGGCCACATGCACGGGCAGTCCCGTTTCCTCGCTGAGGAGACGGTCCAGACCGCGCAGGAGTGCGCCGCCGCCGGCGAGCACGAGGCCTCGGTCCACGAGGTCGGCGCTCAGTTCGGGCGGGCAGCGCTCCAGGGTCACGCGAACATTGTCCACGATGGTGGAAATCGGCTCCAGCAGTGCCTCGCGGACTTCCTGCGAAGTCACGCTCAGCGTTTTCGGCAGGCCCGCCACGAGGTCGCGTCCTTTGACCTCCATGGTGGTTTCCTTCTCGATCGGATAGGCGCTCCCGATCTTGATCTTGATGTCCTCGGCTGTGCGTTCGCCGATCATCAGGTTATAGGCCCGCTTCATGTACTGGATAATCGCTTCGTCGAGCTCATCGCCCGCGACGCGCACACTCCGGCTGAAGACGATGCCGGAGAGTGAAATCAAAGCCACCTCGGTGGTGCCACCGCCGATGTCTATGATCATGTTGCCTGCCGCATCCTGCACGGGGAGTCCGCAGCCAATGGCCGCAGCCATCGGTTCCTCGATGAGGAAGACTTCCCGCGCACCTGCGTGCAGCGCCGATTCTTTCACCGCGCGTTTTTCGACCTCCGTGATGCCCGAGGGCACCGCGATGACAACGCGTGGACGTGGTTTGAAAAGAGTGCGCTTGCCGTGGACCTTCTGGATGAAGTGCCGCAGCATCGCCTCAGTGACTTCGAAATCCGCGATGACGCCGTCCTTCAACGGACGAATCGCGACAATGTTTCCCGGTGTGCGCCCGAGCATCCTTTTTGCCTCGTCGCCGACCGCAAGCACTTTGCTCGTACCCGCCTGCACGGCGACCACGGAGGGTTCGCGCAGCACGATGCCGTGGTCTTTGACGTAAACGAGCGTGTTCGCCGTTCCGAGGTCTATTCCGATGTCGTTGGAGAAAAGTCCAAAAAGGCCATTAAGCATCGCACTTCCGAGAGTTGAGCAGGAGCGGCGTTACCGTCCTTGCGAGTGGAGAAACCGTCACGCCACCGCCCGCGAAAGGGGCGGGGTGTTGGCGAAGACGTGGAAGGTTTCATGTTTCGTGAAAATAAGGGCCGGACTTCTAGGTTCCATGCGAAGAGGCGTCAAAGGAATTTCCCTGAAAATGTCGTTTTTGTGACGGAGCGCGAAGGGAAACTGCAAGTGAACGCGGATGAACGCAGACGGGATGCCCCGCAGAAATTGCAAAGTGATGGTGCGAATTCCTCGGCGTTCATCTGCGGTTCAAGTCCTTTGCCACCGATTTGTGGTTGCGTCGCGTGCGCGGCTCCCTTTCTTTCCGCGCACTCCCGTGAAAGAAAAATTCCTCCGCCTCGCCATTCCAATGTTCATCGCATTGATCGTCGTGCTTTTTCAGCGGTTCAGTGCGCCGAAGATCGTGAATGAAGCCGGGCGCACCGCCCGGCTCGGCATGAACCCGCAGCAGGAACTTTCTCTCGGCGCGCAGGCATACCGGCAGGTCCTCACCGAGAGCCGGACGATCACCAGCGGTACGAGCTTTGAAATGGTGAATCGCTGCGCGCGGCGGCTCACCGCGGTGACGGGTGACGCGGGGAAGGATTTCCAGTGGGCCGTATCCGTCGTGGAAAGTAATCAGGTGAATGCCTTCTGCCTGCCCGGTGGGAAAATCGTTGTGTACACCGGCATCCTCCCCGTCGCGCAGAGCGAGGCCGGTCTCGCCGTCGTGATGGGCCACGAGATCGCCCACGCGACAAATCACCACGGCGCAGAGCGTGTCCTTCAGGAGAAGACCGCCAACACGCTGCTCACCGGCGCGAATTTTTCCCTCTCCGGGACAGACCCGCAGCAGCACCGGCAGATCATGGGACTCATCGGCGCGGGCGCGCGCGTCGGCTTCCTGCTGCCATTCAGCCGTGACCACGAGAGCGAGGCGGACAGCGTGGGCCTGAAATACATGGCGCGCGCCGGCTACGATCCGCGCGAGGCGGTCGAATTCTGGAAGCGCATGAGCGCGCAGGGCGGGGGTGGTGCGCCGCCGCAGTTCCTCAGCACGCATCCGGCGCACGAGACGCGCATCGCGCGGCTGAAGGCGGAACTGCCGAAGGCGCTGGAGATCTATCAGGCCGCTGCCGGCAGGTAGCGCGTCGGGCCGGATTTTTCACGGGCTCACTAAGATGCCGGCATCGCGGCGGGTTGTCCACGCAGTCAGCATTCATCCATTGCGCATCGCCGCAGGTGGTGCTAATCAACTTCAAACCGAATCACATCATGAACATTCCATTCACGCCCCCCCTAGCAATGCTCACGCCGACCACGAGTCTGGTGCTCTTCATCATTCTGCTGATGATGTTCGGTGCAAAGAAACTGCCTGAACTCGCAAAAGGGCTCGGTCAGGCCATCCGCGAATTTTCTAAGGCGAAGAACGAAATCCACGAGGAGATCCTGCGTGAACCGGTGGCTCCTGCGCCTCCGCGGCAGATCGAGACCCCGGTGCAGACTGCCGCCGCTCCGCAGCCCGCAGGCACGCAGCCGACCTCGGTCCCGCAGTCCGCTCCGGTGCAGCACACCGAGACGCACGTCTGAGTCGCACTCCGAAACTCTTTCAAGAAAAGGCTCGCCCATACGGCGGGCCTTTTCTTTTTTTGCGCACAGCCATGAAACGCACCTTCCTCCTGTTTCTGCTCGCGTTCGCCGGACTGCTGCCCGCCGAGGTTCGGGATCCCGTGAGGGGCATCGTCTTTTGCAGCTACAATGTGAAGAACTACCTCGGTCCGGATCAGGCGTCCGCGGAGCGGAGGACGAAGGCGAAACCGGAAAGGGAAATCGCGGCGCTGATCAAAGTGATCGCTGAAATCGCCCCGGACATCCTCGGAGTCTGCGAAATGGGATCGCCTGCGGCATTCGATGATTTCAAGGCGCGTCTGGAAAAGGCGGGCCTCGGCTACACGGACAGCGAATACGTGGCGGCTGATGACGAGGACCGCCATCTCGCACTGCTCAGCCGCTTCCCCATCGTGCATCGCGCTTCGGCGGCAAAGGTGCGCTACGTGCTCAACGGCACGCAGCAGTCCGTGAAGCGAGGCTTCCTCGACGTGACTGTGCAGATCACCCCCGGCTACCAGATGCGCTGCGTCGGCGCACATTTGAAATCCAAGCTCCCGACTCCCGAGGGCGAGGCGCTCATTCGCCGGCACGAGGCGGCGAAATTGCGCGAGCACCTCGATGCGATCCTCCGCGGGAATCCCGCGGCAAATCTCCTCTGCTACGGCGATTTCAACGACGCGAAAAACCAACCCATGTTCAGCGAAGTGAGCGGTGTCCGAGGCACGCCGAATCACATGATCGATCTCGCTGCGCGCGATGCTCACGGCGACCGCTGGACGCACCATTGGCCCGTGGCTGACGAGTATTCGCGCATTGATTACCTCTTCGCCTCACCCGGCCTGCTGGCCGAGGTGAAGCGCGAGACCGCGACGGTCTATCGTTCGGAATTCTGGGAGATCGCGAGCGACCACCGGCCCGTCTCCGTGACCATCGTTCCCGTGGAAAAGCGCCGCTGATTTTCCGCGGTCTCATGAAGCGTCGCACCTTGCCACCGCACGCGCAAACCGCGAACCTGCGCCGATGCACCGCACCATTGCCTGCGCATTTTTTCTCTGCACCGCGAGTCTCTTCGCCGGGGATGCGAACGACGACTGGTCGGCCCTGATCGCGCTGGATGCCGGTCCCGGCGTCACGCCCAAGACCGCCGCCGAGGCGTACGCGGTCTCCCTCGGACACACGGAGAAACAGGAGAAGGCCCTGCGCGCCTTCCTCGCCGCGCACGCTGACGACGCGAAAGCATTCGAGGCCCTGCTCCGGCTTGCACGGGTGCTCGATCTCCGCGCGGACATGAAATCCGAGCCCCAGCCCGCGGAAGTGCTCGGCATTCTGGAAAAGGCCGGCCTGCTCGCGACCACACCCTCGCGCCAGACCGAGTTTGAATTTGCACTGCTCATCCGGCGGATGCGCAAGTGGCGCAGCCTGCGCCCTCCCATCGAGGAGCGCCGCGCAATCCTGGAGCAGGCGCGGCAATTCGAGGCCGCGCATCCCGGCGAACGGAGAATCGCATCGCTCCTCGCCGAGATCGCCGCGCTTTTCGACTTCGAGCCCGCGACGAAAGAGACCCTGCTGCACCGCGCGAAAAAGCTCACAAAGGATCCCGACCTCACCGCGCAGATCGCCGACGATCTCCGCAGGCTCGCATTCCTCGGCAAGCCGCTGCCGTTGCGTTTCACCGCGCTCGATGGGCGCCGCGTGGATGTGAAAATGTGGCAGGGCAAAGTGGTCGGCGTCGTATTTTTCGCCACATGGTCCGCACCGTCAAAAGCCGCCCTCTCCGATCTCCGCCGCGCCATCGAAGCCGCAGGCCCCGGCACGGAACTCGCCGCGATCAGCCTTGATGCCGACCGGGCGGATCTCGAAAGCTATCTGCGCGATCAGGCCATCACATGCCCCGTCGCGTGGGACGGCAAAGGCTGGGACGGTCCGCTCATGCAGGCGCTCGGCATCAACTCCGTCCCGACCACCTGGCTGCTCGACACCAAGGGTGTGCTGCGCTCGCTCGACGCGCTGGAGGATCCCGCTGGGCAAATCCGCCGCATGCTCATCGGAAAATAGCGCGGTTTAAATGCGCCGGGCGTGGACGCACCGGTAGTGATGGACGTGAAGCAGGGGATGTCCGGGATTCAATGATGAAACGGCATGACGCAATGGCCGGCGGCGATGGCCGGGAGGTTTCGTTCGGAATTTGTTTTGATTGCGACGAGCTTTCGCGCCACCGACCGACAAAACTCCTTTTACGCTGGAAGCGTGCGGGTCCATAGAGCAGGTCACTTTTCCAATCCTCCGAACCATGCGCATTCTCCCCAGCCTCCTCCTCGCTCTCACGCTGCACTTTTCCGCCACTGCCGCCGAACCGGCGCGATGGTGGAAGGGGAACCTGCACACGCATTCGCTGTGGAGCGACGGTGATGACGACCCGGAGATGATCGCCGATTGGTACAAGGCGCACGGCTACAATTTCCTCGCGCTGTCGGACCACAACATCATCGCTGACTACGAGCGCTGGGTGGCCATCGCGAAGACGAAGGGCGGGCAGGGGGCATTCGACAAATATGCGGCGCGCTTCGGCACGCCGTGGGTGGAGACGCGCCCGGCGGAGATGGGCGCGCAGGTACGGCTGAAGATGCTTTCGGAGTTCGCGCCGAAGTTCGACGAGCCGGGGCGTTTCCTCATGGTGAAGAGCGAGGAGATCACCGACCGCTATCTCACCGCGCCCATTCACATCAATGCGACGAACGTGCGGGAGGTCATCAAGCCACAGGGCGGGAAAAACATCGTGGACGTGATGCAGCGGAATCTCGCGGAGGTCTTCGCGCAGCGGGCGCGGACGGGCGTGCCGATGTTTGCGCACATCAACCACCCGAACTTCGGCTGGGCGCTCACCGCAGAGGAACTGAACGAGGTGGAGCAGGAGCAGTTCTTCGAGGTGTACAACGGCCACCCGACCGTCCACAACGAGGGCGGCGTGGCCGGCACGAGCAACGGCGGCGGCAGCAGCGCAGTCCGCGCGAGCACGGGCCGCATCTGGGACATCGTGCTCACGAAGCGCGTCACCGCCGGCAAGCGCGTGCTCTACGGCATGGCGACGGATGA
>JBDSAR010000102.1:0-3684 GCA_039922035.1 Chthoniobacteraceae bacterium | reverse complement strand
CGGCCGCCGGTGGCGTCGCGCAGTTCGGAGAGCTTCGGGCCGATGGGCGAGGCCTCGGGTTTGTAGAGCACGCGCTCGGGGCCGAACTCATCGAGCAGCCGCGCCTGCATCGCGATCGGCATCGGCTTGCCGACGTAGCCGCTCGCATCCTGCACGATCACTGGGATGCGAATCGCACCGATGATGCGCGTGTAGTAGTCGAGCAGTTCGCCTTCGCCGATGCGGACGGACACGGGCGGGATCGCCATCACCGCATCCGCGCCGACAGTCTCTGCGTGCTTTGCGTAACGCTCCGCCACCTTCGACGATTCCGCGCCCACGCTGATCACGACAACGCCGCGATCCTTGCCGAGACGGCACGCCGCTGCTGCGAGTTCCTCGCGCTCCTCACTCGAAAGCCGCAGCGTCTCCGAGACCATCGCCATCACGATGCCGTGCGCGCCGCAGTCGTGGAGCCAGGCGATTTCGCGCGCGAGTGTTTCGAGGTCGAGTGTTTCGTCGTCGAGCCACGGTGTCTGGAAGACCGGCAGCACGCCGCGGAGTTCGTGGGGGGAGGAGTTCACGGGCATATTCGATTCGAGTTCACCACAGCAGTTTGCCGCCATCGATCACAAGCACACTCCCCGTCATGTAGCTGCTCGCTTCGCTGGCGAGATAAAGCGCGAGCGGCGCGATCTCCTCGGGGCGACCCCAGCGTCCGATCGGGATGCTGCCGGCCACCTCATTTTCAAACTCAGGACACTCGCTGATCCAGCGCCGGTTTGCGTCGGTAAGAAATGAACCAGGCGCGATCGCGTTCACGGTGATGCCATGCACGGCCCAGTCGGCGGCGACCGCCTTCGTGAACATCGTCAGCGCACCCTTTGCGGCTTCGTAGCTGCGCCCGCGCATCGCCTTGCCGGGCCAGAGTGCGTTGATCGAGGAGATATTGATGATGCGTCCCCAGCGTCGCGGGATCATCACCGCACCGAGCCGCTTGGTGAGGATGAAGGCCTGCGTGAGATTCAGATCGAGAATCCGCTGCCATTCCTCCAGCGACAGATCCTCCGTCGGCGTGTTGATGCGACGTCCGCCGACGTTGTTGATCAAAATATCGATCGCCGGAAAATCCCGCAGCACCACATCGCAAAGCCGCTCGGCCTCCTCGGGCCGCGAGAGATCGGCCTGCACCGATTTCACCTTCAGCCCCTCGCCGCGCAGTGCGTCGCATGCGTTTCGCAGATGCGCCTCATCCGAGCCCGCAATGATCACGTCCGCCCCCGCTTCGCCGAGCGCCCTCGCCATCTCCAACCCCAGCCCGCGCGAGCCGCCCGTGATCAAGGCGCGGCGGCCGGTGAGTTTGAAATGATCGAGGATGGGCATGGGGCGGGATGCAAACATATCCATTCTGCCAGCGTACCCTTTGAAGTCCGCAGGCCAAGTGCATTGACTGGCTTGAGTGTCGACAGCATCTTTTCGGGATGCCTCCCGGATCGCCCCACGTGCATTCCGACCAGCACGCGTTCATGTTCTTGAACCCTCGCGTGCGCGAGGGCGTGCATGTCCATAGCCGGCGCTCGGTGCTGAAGGCGAGCCTCGCCGGACTCGCCGGACTGAGCCTGCCCGGCCTGCTGGAGCTCCGCGCGGAATCCGTGGCGAAAAAGAACCCGCTCTCGCGCAACAAATCCGTGATCCTGCTTTGGATGACCGGCGGGCCTTCGCACATCGACACCTGGGATGTGAAGCCCGGGATGCCGCGCGAGATTCGCGGACCGTTTGCGGACATCGCGACGAAGCTGCCCGGCGTCCACATCTGCGAGTATCTGCCGAAGCAGGCGGCGATGCTCGATCAGTTCACGATCATCCGCTCGGTGGACTGCCGCGAGAGCAACCACGAGCCGAACATGGTGATGCAGACGGCAAACCGATCCGCCGAGCCGCGCACGAATCCGAAGGGCCGGCTCTATCCCGCCATCGGCTCGCTCGTCGCGAAGTTCCGCGGCGCGAATCATCCCGCGATGCCCGCGTCCGTCGTGCTGAATCTGAAAAGCCGTGGACACATTGCCGAGGCCGGCTACATCGGGCAGCAATACGATCCCTTCGATGGCCGCAGCGCGGCGAAACTTTTCGAGCTGCCCGGCGGCCTCACGATGGATCGGCTGCATTCCCGGCAGTCGCTCTCACAGCAAATGGACACCATGCGGCGCAGCATGGATGCAAGCGGGACGATGGAGGCGATGGATCGCTTTTCGCAGCAGGCATTCGACATCGTCGCAGGCGGGCGGGCTCAGGAGGCCTTCGATCTTGCGAAGGAGCCCGCGAAGATCATCGAGCGCTTCGGCGAACATGACTGGTGCAGGCAGGCGCTGCTGGCGCGGCGGCTCGTCGAACGCGGTGCGAGCTTTGTCACGATCGATCTCAGCAACCATTCCGCGTCCGGCACGTGGGACAATCACGGCGACAACATCCCGCCCTACGGCGGAATCTGGAATGGCCTGCGTCCGCTACTGCCGGTCTTCGATCACCTCATCACCACGCTCGTCAGCGATTTGAAAGATCGCGGCCTGCTCGACGACACGCTGGTGATCGCGATGGGGGAATTCGGACGTTCACCGACAGTCGGCACGCAGGGCAGCACCGACGGCCGCAACCACTGGCCCTACGTGATGTCCATGTGTATGGCCGGAGGTGGCTTCAGGCACGGACAGGTCATCGGTGCGTCGTCACGCGACGGCGGCGAAATCGCGGAGCGCCCAGTCACCCCCGGTGACATCGCCGCGACGATTTACCATCACATGGGCGTCCCGCTCGATGCCACCTACGCGGACCACCAAGGGCGCCCAATTTACATCGTGGAAAATGGCGCGCCGATTCCGGAACTGATCTGACGCAGCCCGTTGCGCCTTGTTCAAAGCCGGAACATTTTCCTCGAGTTCTCAAACAGGATCTTCCGCTCCACTGTCTTCGACGGCGCGATGCGGCGGATCGCCGCGATGGTCTGCGCGCCCTGGCACTCCGCACCGCGGCCGAAATGATCGAGGCAGTCGCTGCCGTAGAGAATCCTGTCCTGATGGCGTTCCAGGAAACCGCGGGCGTGTTCCTCGTCGCGCGTGAGCGCATTCAGACCGGAGCCGGCGGACATGTCGGCGAACATATTCGGGTAATCCGAAAGGTAGCGATCCGTGAGCCCTCCGGCGGTGACCTTGCCCTTCGGATACAGCACAGTCTGGTCCGCATGATTCTTGTCGATGTTGGCCCACATGGTCTGTGCATGGCCGATGAAGGTCGTCTTCGGAAATTTCTCCAGCATCCGGTGAAAACGCGCAAAGCCCATGTTGTAGGTGTCGTGCTGGAAATGCAGGAGGATCGGCACATGGTGGTCCGCGGCGAGTGCATAGAGAATCTGGCTTTCCGCAGAATCGCACTCCACGTGAAACTTCTGCTCGCCGACAATGATCGCACCGAGCTTGAGATACTTTTCAATCTCCGTGCGTGCCTCAGCCAGGTCGGTGACTTCGTTGGCTCCAAAATAAAACTCCTTCGGGTAATGCCGCGCCATCTCCAGCGCCGTCTCATTGCCGCCGACCTTCACGCCGCCGAGGCCGTTGTATTTTCCGTCGCCCGTCGAGGGGCGGCTCACGGGTTTTCCTGCAGGCAGCAGAATGGTCTGCGTGACTCCCATCGCACGCTGGTGCGCGAGCAGGA
>JBDSAR010000101.1:0-7584 GCA_039922035.1 Chthoniobacteraceae bacterium | reverse complement strand
GCTGAAAAACTTCGGCAGCGGCAGCGCCCGGAATTTCGCGACCTGATCATTCGCCGCGGAGATCCTCGTCTCGATCTCGCCGAGAAAATCCTCCTCCGCCTCGCCGCCCTGCTTGTCGCCATCCTTTTCCGCGAGCGTCTGCGCGAACGAACTGTAACCGCTAAACGCCTTCACCGTCTGCGCCGTGAGCGTATCGAGCACCGCGCGATGCTGCGCCAGCGTCTGCGAAAGTGCGGCGTGCGCACCGTCATTCCGCTTGTGGTTCGCGGCGATGGAACGGTCGGCGTGCAGCTTGCGCATCTGCTGTTTCGCCAGCCAGTTTCCCTTCGCATCCGCCGCCCGCTTCGGCAACGTCCGCGAGAGCAGGCCGTGCGCGCGCTGCCCACGGCCGAGGCGTTTGGTGTGAATCGCACGCACACGCTCCGACTGCTTCTCCGCGATGGACTCCGCCTCCGCGATCTCCGCGGCGAGCGCAGCCTCCAGCTTTTGCACCGCTTCACGGTGACGCCGGATTTCCTGATAATTCTTCGTCGAGAGCGTCCCACTCAGCGCCGCCTCCTGCTTCGCAAAATCCGCGACCGTGCGCGAGAGCTTCGCCAGCAGCTCTGTCGCATGCGTGAACCGCAGATCGACGCCGCTACTCACAGTCGAGCTGCACCTTTCTAATCAGCACGCTGATCTCATCCATCGCCGTCGAGGTGCGCGCTGTGAGATGCGGCAGCCGCTCGAGATAGTTGTGCTCGAATTCCGCCGCCTTCACATCGCGCCACGTCTCCTTCGTGCGTTCCCAGTGCTGGTTCAAATCCTTGATCGCCGCCAGCAGCGTCGCATTGCTCTCGTTGCTCATGGTGTCACTCCGGGGTTGGCCGGCGGCGCATCCGCGGGAGATGCCTGCGCGTCCGCAGCAGCCGGCGCGGGCTTTTCCACAGGCGCATTGCGTTCGGCATAGGCGTCGAGGATTTCACGGGCTCGGTAGAGAAAGGTGATCGCATCGGGCATCTCATGATCCAGATACTCCCGGAATCCGTCGAGCTTCTTCACCAGCGGATCCGCCGTCGCGTCAAAGTTCTGGTTCCACTTCTTCACCTTGCGCAGCTTCTCGTGCGCCTCCTCCACCGCCGCCTTCGCCTTGCGCACCGCCGCCTCCCGGATCGCGATCGCCCCCGTCATCTGCGTCAGCCGCGCGCTGTACAGCTCCTGCACCACCTGGTCCAGATGCCGCTGCCGCTTGCGAATCTCCCCCTGCCAATGCACCGGCTGCTCCTGCTGCAGCCAGTTCCGCGTCCGCCGCACGCGATCCCGCGTGGAATCCACCGCCTCCCGCGCCTTCGTCACAAAAATGATCAGGTTCGCGCGGAACGCATCCAGCGCATCGACGGACGTGACGCGTGCCTGCTGGCTCATGGAAATTGGAAAGCCATCTCCGATTTAGAATTCAAGATTTGCCGAAAAGCTCCGCTTAGCCGCTGTGAAGAGACGAGAGGCCATGCGAGGGCCAAAGGCCCGAAACAAGCCAGCCCAGGGCAACGCCCTGGGTCA
The DNA here is from genome assembly GCA_039922035.1 of Chthoniobacteraceae bacterium. Lineage (GTDB taxonomy): Bacteria > Verrucomicrobiota > Verrucomicrobiia > Chthoniobacterales > Chthoniobacteraceae > SXWH01. The sequence goes on along the minus strand of JBDSAR010000101.1, from coordinate 6,045 downwards.
ACGGCACGAGAAGAATCAAAGCCCTGAAAGGGCGGAATAAAGAGGTCGCGCCCCTTCAGGGCTTTGTCCGAATAAAATCCGTTCCCCAGGGCGGCGCTCGTGCCTCGCTTGCCCTGGGCTGGCTTGTTTGCGCACCGTTGGTGCTCGTGGCGGATCGAATTCAAAGTTCAGTGCAGATTCCAAATCCTGTTTCCTAAATCCTAAATCCTGTCAGCGCTGGTTCAGGTACTCCTCGATGCGCTGCGCCTTGCGCAGCAGATACGGCGTCTGCTTCTCCGAGACTTCGACAAACTTCTTCAGCACCTTCATCGTCGTGATGAACTCCTCGGCAAACTTCTCCGCCTCCTGATCCTGCCACGTGCTCCCCAGCGCCGTGAACCGCGCCTGCAGCGACCCCGCCTTCGCCTGCACATCGTCGTTGAAGCGCTTCAGCTCCTTGGCAAAGCGGCGCACTTCCTCGGGGTCAATGATTGCTGAAGCCATGGCAGTGTGTGCAGATGTGGGTTCGGGGAGTTTTTCAGATAAGCGAACGTCCCCACTGTATCGTGCGCCCGCGGCGATTCAATGCTCCTCTCTCAGCGCCGCCTATCTTTTTTCGGGAAATGTGCAGGAGTCTGCCCTGAACGGCACCGCGACCCCAAGAACGCACCGGGCCTGCCGGTGAGCGCGCTTGTCCTGCCGCGGGATTGCTGGTTAAATCAAGTGCTTCGGTTCTCCCCGAACCCCATAGCCAAAGCTCTGGCACCCCTCATCACAAATGCCGCATGAAAATAAACGCTTCGACCATCGTCATGCTGTCACTCGGGGCAGTCGCGCTGGATGTGATTCCGTTGGCTTTTCTCATGGCCAGGGGAGCACCGGACTACACCATTCTCTGGCTGCTGCCCGTCATTCTTTTCCCACTGTTTGCCGTGGCGATTGTGAAGCGCCAGAGTGAGTCTGGGGAATCGAACGCCCATGACCTGTTGGCAGGGGCGTGCAAAAGGCTGGGCCTCAGTTTTTTTGCCCTCGGCACATTCGCCTTGGTGATCATTTCGCTGACGATGTTCGCGCAGACCATCGGCAAGCGCATTGTGGAGGTGCATGTGGACAAGCTGCTCCTGCTCCTGGCAGGCCTCTCGATTCCATTTGTCCTAGGCTATCTTGCGAACAGGGCGAAACTGCTCTCCGCTATCTCGCTCATCGGCATCGTGGTCGCAGGGCTTTTGTTCTTCGATACCACCAGAATCCTGTTTTCGGAACATCCTCCATTTCCGGGATACCACTTCGCCCAAGTGATTCTCGCCCTTTGTCTCGGGGCCAGCGGCTTTGACTGCCTCGCAAAAAAGACTTCCATGGGCAGACTGCAGAGGGAAGGGCGATCCTGGCAGGAAACACCCAAACCACCGGCGCCCAATCCTCTGATGACGGTTTTTAAGTTCGAGTGCCCCCATTGCGGGCAGCGCATCGCCGCTCATCCGGATGAGGCAGGTTCTGCCGGAGTCTGCCAGACTTGCTCCAATACGTTCACGGTTCCTGCGCCCTCCGCCTAGCTCATCGCCGAAAAAATGCGGATCGTAAGTGCGGAGGGCGAAGTTCCCCGCCAAGGTTTCCGCGCGGGGCGGATTGTGCGGTGTGCGGCGGACGACGTCGCAGGCCAACATCCCCTTCCCAACTCGCATGAAATCATTCCACCTCGTCTCGCTCGTCGCCCTTTCCCTCGTCACCACGGCCGCGCTTTTCGCCGAGGAAAAATCCGGGCGGAAGCCGATGCCGCCGGTGGGGCACGTGCCGGATTCGTTGGAACTGAAGGCCGACCAGCCCTACGCAGCAAATGACAATCCGTGGCAGGCGGTGGATCTCTATTTACCGAAGCATCGCGCGACGGAGAAGCCGCTCCCGGTGGTGGTGTATATCCACGGCGGCGGGTGGAGTGGCGGGAGCCGGCGCGGCGGCGGACCGGCGCTGTTGGCGGCGTCGGGGAATTACGCGGGGGTGAGCGTGGGCTACCGGCTTTCCAACGAGGCGAAGTGGCCGGCGCAGATTCACGACTGCAAGGCGGCGATCCGGTGGATTCGCGGTCATGCGAAGGAATACAATCTCGACCCGGAGCACATCGGGGTGACGGGGACTTCGGCGGGCGGGCATCTCGTGTCACTGCTCGGGCTCACGGAGGGCGTCAAGGAACTCGAAGGCGACCTCGGGGAGTTCACGAATTTCAGCTCGAAGGTGACGTGCGTGGTGAATGTGTGCGGGCCGCAGGACATGGCGTCGCCACTGATGCAGGGCGAGGCGGCGCTGAAAGATGATCCGGCGGTGGCGGGTTTGCTCGGCGGATCGCTGAAGGAGAAGGCGGCGGAGGCAAAGGCGTGCTCGCCGCTGACGTATGTCCACGCCGGTGCGCCGCCCTTCATGACGCTGCATGGGACGAAGGACATGCGCGTGAATTTCACCAACGCGACGCGGCTGCAGGAGGCGCTGACGAAGGTGGGCTCGCCGACGATTCTCATCCCGATCACGGACGGCGGCCACGGCTTCAACAGCCCCGAGGCTTACAAGCGTGTGCAGCAGTTTTTCGACATGCACCTGCGGGGGATCAAGTCGGAGATTTCATCCGAGCCCGCGACGAACATCGTGCCGCTGCCTGCGCCGTCGGCGCCGTCAGTTCCGTCGGCGGAGAAAAAGTAACGCGGGCTGCTTCACCACGGGCTTCCGCACGATGCTGTCAGTCGTGGGGTGACCGGAATGGGGTCGCGGGCAAAGGGCAGGGCAGGCTCACTGCTTCGTCGGCTCGCCGCTGACCTTCAGATTGCGCACATGCACGGATTTTCCGGCGGCGAGCCAGCTCTGCTTCTTCGCCGTCGCGAGGAATTCGTGCTGCGCTCGCACTTCCTTGCCGTCGAGGTTCGCGGCCATGCGGTCGCCGGTCCACTCCACGCGGAGGTGATGCCACTCGCCGGGCTTCACCGTCATGTCGGTCTTTGCGATCGTGTGCGAGGGCTTCACGGAATCTTCCGCGATACTCACGCTGGTGGCATTCACGACCACGCGGCCCACGTGGCCCGGCCCGTCGCAGCCGACGAGGAAGGAACCGGGGCCATCAATGAGGAACTCCACCTCGATGGTCGCGCTCGCGAGGCCGGCCTTGTGATGCAGCACGGGGATGTGCTTTTCCTCGGCGACATCGAGGACGTCCAGCACGCCATCATGCGGCGTCCACTTTCCCTTCGCGACGCTCCACGAGGCGTCGAGGGGCTCCTTGAAGTTGGGGGCCGCGAGCACGGGCAGGGCGTGATCGTGCAGCAGAGGCTTCGCGTCCTCGGCCAGGGCGGCGCGGGAAAAGGTGAAGGCGAGGGTGAGGGCGATGGCGGGGAGGATTTTCATGGATGGAATGGTGGGTGGCGGGAGAAAGCGACAACCCGCGCGCGGGCCACACGTTTGAACAATCGATCTGCAAACCGCGCCGTCGCCGGAGTCGGCAACACAGGAAGGTGAAAGTCATGGCATGCAAAACCGCGCCGCCTGCGATAACAGGTCGTGTAGCTTCCATGGCCGATGAATTTGAATGACGAAAATCCCGCCGACACGGCAGCGCACACCGCCGCAGCCGCCGGCCAGGGCAGGGCCAGGGCGCGCGCGGTGGGCTGGCGGAAAATGTTCTCGGCGTTCCGGCACCGGAACTACCGGATCTATTTCAGCGGCCAGCTCGTCTCGCTCATCGGGAACTGGGTGAACAGCACCGCGGAAGGGTGGCTGGTGTATCAGCTCACGGGCTCGACGACGCTGCTCGGCGTGGTGGCCGCGGCTTCCACCGGGCCGATGCTTTTCCTCTCCACGTGGGGCGGCTGGGTCGCGGACCGGCACCCGAAGCGCACGGTGCTGGTGATCGCGCAGATCGTCTCGATGGTGCTCTCGCTGCTGCTCGCGTATCTCACGTGGACGGGGCTCATCCAGCCGTGGCACATCATCGCCATCGCGGGGCTCGGTGGCATCGTGATGGCCTTTGAGATGCCCGCGCGGCAGGCCTTCGTGATCGAGATGACGAGCCGCGAGGATCTGCCAAATGCGATCGCGCTGAACAGCTCGATGATCAACGGCGCGCGCATCATCGGCCCGGCGATCGCGGGCGTGGTGATGGCGAAGTTCGGCGTCGCGCTGTGCTACCTGATCGATGGCGTGAGCTTTTTCGCCGTGATCTTCGGGCTGCTCGCGCTGCGCCTCCCGGCACACGTCCGCAAGGCGCACACGGGCTCGAAACTGGACCACGCGCTCGGGGGCTTCCGCTACGTGTGGAATAACCCGCGTGTCTTCACGATCCTCGCGCTCTTCGCCATCGTGGGAATCTTCGGCTGGTCCTATTCGGTGCTCATGCCCGCCTTCGCGCGGGATGTGCTCGGGCTCGGCGAACAGTCGTACGGCGCGCTGCTCACCGCGAGCGGCACCGGGGCGCTCGCCGGGGCACTGTGCGTCACCGCGGCGTCGGAGAAATTCACACCCAGGATGCTCGCGCTGGGCGGCGTGTGGATTTTCTCCGGCATGATCATCCTCTTCGCGCTGAACCGGAATTTCTACGCCGCCCTGCCGCTGCTCGCCGGCGCGGGCTTTGGCATGATGCTCTTCATGGCCACGTCGAACTCGGCCCTCCAAACCAGCGTGCCCGACGACATGCGCGGCCGCGTGATGGGCGTGTGGGCGCTCATCTTCGGCGGCATGATGCCCTTCGGCAGTCTCGTCTCCGGCGGCCTCGCGCGGAAGGTCGGCGTGCCCGGGACCATCATTTTCGGCGCAATCATCTGCAGCATCGCCGCCGCCGTGACGCTCTGCGTCGTCCAGCGCCGCGACCGCAGCGCGGAAGGTGCGAAGGCAAAAGCCTGAAAGGTGAGTGCGAGACTGGCGGGATCCTTTACGGTGCAGGATTCGGCGACGTTGATTGCGCCGTTCGCGCCGAGTTCCACTTGCCGCAGATTGCGACGACTCCGAATCGCCACCGGGACTCGCACTTTTCCCTACGAACCATCGCACACGCGGATTGAACGGTGCGACTCACTCCCAAATCCACTCCCCTATTTTTTCATGAAACGCATCAGCATCCTCCTCGCACTCGCATTTGCTCCCGCAGCATTTGCGGAACTCAAGCTCCCCGCCATCATCGGCGACCACATGGTGCTCCAGCAGAAGCAGACGAATCCCATCTGGGGCTGGGACACGCCGGGCACGAAGGTGACGGTCACTTTTGCCGGCCAGACGAAATCCGCCGAGGCGGCCGCAGATGGCTCGTGGCGCGTGAAGCTCGACCCGGTGAGCGCGAACGCGACGCCGCAGGTGATCGCCATCGCGGGCACGACGAAGCGTGAACTTCAGGATGTGCTGGTAGGCGAAGTGTGGATGTGCTCGGGGCAGTCGAACATGGGCTTTACTCTGAACGGCGACTGGAATGGCGACCTCGAGGCTGCGGCTTCGGACCTGCCGAACCTGCGCCTGATCAAGGTGCCGAATGTGGGCACGCAGGAATTGCAGAGTGATTTCAAGGGCGAGTGGAAGGCGTCGAATGCGGACAGCGCGAAGTCATTCAGCGCGGTGGGATTCCTTTACGGCCGCACGCTTCATAACATCCTGCACGTGCCGGTGGGGCTAATCGATAACGCGTGGGGCGGCTCGGCTGCGGAGGCTTGGGTGCGGCGTTCGTCGCTCGAAAAGGATCCGCGTTTCAAGACGCTCATGGAAGGGACCGTGAAGCGCGAAACCGATCTCCAGTCGGACAAGGCGAAGGCCGACTTTGAAACCGCCACCGCAAAGTGGAAGGAAGACGTGGAGAAGATGAAGGCTGCGGGACTGAAGCCCGGCCAGCAGCTTCCGCGCGCGCCTCAGTCGCCCGATGGCTGGCTGCGCGGCAATGCGCGGCCCGGAAACATTTTCAACGGCGTGATGAACCCGACGCTCGGCTACGGCATCAAGGGCGTGATCTGGTACCAGGGCGAGAGCAACGCGGGCCGTGCGTGGGAATATGCGCAGCTTTTCCCGTACATGATCGAGCAGTGGCGCGCGGAGTGGAAGCAGGGCGACTTT
>JBDSAR010000100.1:0-6706 GCA_039922035.1 Chthoniobacteraceae bacterium | reverse complement strand
TCATCACGCATCTCGGCGAAGATCCCGAGTGGCGCGCGCAGGTGCTGAAGGACGGCATGAAGCTCCGCCGCGAGGAAAAGGGCGAGGGCTGGGTGTCGGGGAAATTCCTGCACCCGCACGACGCGTGCTTCGACGCGGCGGGAAACATTTTCATCGCAGAGTGGGTGAACACCGGGCGCATCACCCGACTGCGGAAGGTGAGTTGACGCTCCGTTGGAAAAAAGGAGAGACATGGCCCTCATGAACATCGCACGCCTCCTTGCATTTTTCGTTTTGCTCCTCGCGGCGCCCTCGGACGCGCAGGAGAAGTCAGGTGCGGCGAAGAAGGGAGTTTCTGGCGGCATCGCCGTGGCGCGGGCGCTGAAAGCCGCGTGGTATTACAACTGGGGACCGAAGGGCGAATCGGAGCCGGGCATCGAATTTGTGCCGATGGTGAAAGTGAAGTCGCACGCGAACGATGCGACACTCGCGGCGATCAAGGCGTCCGGCGCGAAGACGCTGCTCACTTTCAACGAGCCTGAGCGCGCGGATCAGGGCAACGTGACGGTGGAAGAAGCGCTCGAACTTTGGCCGAAGCTGGAGGCCACCGGCCTGCGGCTGAGCAGCCCGGCACCGTCATCGGATGCGAAGGGCATGGCGTGGCTGGAGCAGTTCATGGAGGCCGCAAAGAAGCGCAAGCTGCGCGTGGATTTCATCGCGGTGCACTACTACCGCAGCGCGAATGAGAATGAGTTTGCCCACTGGCTTGACGGGCTTCACCGCAAGTGGGGCCGGCCGATCTGGGTCACGGAGTTCAGCGGTTATTTCACGAAGGGCGATCGGGATCGCTTCGCCGAGATGTCGTTCAACATGCTGGGGCGCAACCACGCGGTAGAGCGCTTTGCCTACATGGATGTGAGCCCCGGCACGCCGGGCGCGCTGTGGCAGGACGCCGCACGCACACAGCCCTCAAAGCTCGGCGTGAAGCTGCGTGATCGCTGAACGGGCGAATTTTTTCCTACGGCACCATTCTGCCGAGGCACTCGATGAGATAGGGGAGCAGTTGCTTCTTGCGCGAGACGACGCCGTCGAGTTGCCAGATGTGCGGTGGGTGCGCGATGGGTGAGGCGATGGTGCGCAGGAAACGATCGTCGCCGCGCACAAGCAGCAGGCTGCTCTGCGTGGTGATGTCCGTCACGAGCAGCGCGGTGAAAAGCAGGCCCTCGCGTTTCTGCCGTGCTTCGAGTGCGGCGAGCAGGGCGTCGCGCTTTTCGGGAAAATGCGCGAAGGTGAGTTCCTCGACCTGCGCGACCACGAAGCGTTCGCCGTCCTCGGTATAGGGCTTGGAGTCGGCGTTGATGGCCTCCTCGGCAGTGAGCGTCAGCAGCGGGCTGCCGACGCTGAAGAGTTCCCGCGCGAAGGTGTCCGGGTCCACGTCGGCGGCCTTCGCGAGTTCGTCGCGGATCCGCCGGTCGGCCGCGGTCGTTGTTGGTGAATTGAGATTCAGCGTGTCGCTGATCAATCCGGAAAGCAGGATGCCCGCGATTTTCGGCGGGATCTCGATGCCCGCGTGCGCGAAGCTCTGCGCGACGATCGTGCTCGTGCTGCCCACGGGGTTGTTCCAGAAAAGCACGGGCGTCTTGCTCGTGAACCCGCCGAGCCGGTGGTGATCGTAGATCTCGATGATGGGCATCTGGTCCGCGCCGCGCACGGCCTGATCCAGTTCATTGTGATCCACGAGAATGAGCTGGCGCGGGATTTCCTTGATGAAATCCGACTTCGAAAGAATCCCGCAGAGAGCGCCGTGCTCGTTGATGACCGGGAAGACGAATGCGCTGCTGTCCGCTGCCGCGTGCCGTGCCTCGGCGAGACGCAGATCCTTTTGGAAAGAGAGGAAATCCATCTCGACCATGCGGCCTGCGCGGACTGCACCGCGGCTCATGAGCACGGTGGTCGCGGTGTCGGTCGGCGAAACCATGATCGTCACCCCGGCGGCGCGGGCGGCGATTTCCACCTCGGGCTCGATGGCGTAGCCGCCGGTGACGACGACCGCGTGCGCGCCGAGTTCGATGGCGAGTTGCTGGATGTGCGGGCGGTCGCCGACAAAGACGATCACCTTGCGCCCTTTTTTCAGATAATCATCGAGCCGCGGGCCGAAGCTGTCCTGCCGCATCGCGCCGACGAGCAGGAAAAGCTCCTCCTCCGTCGTGGAGAGTTCGCCGCAGATGAGCTGCGCGCCCACGGTGCGTGCGATGGCGGCGAGCGATGCGTTGACCGTGCGCGCCGCGCCAGCCTCTTCGCGTGGCGGGAAAAGGTGGTGCATGATCTTGTATGCGTTCAGCAGGCCCGTGCAGCGGAGGCGGTCGTCCACGACGGGCAACCCGCGCAGCCGGCGGCGATCGATGAGCTGGATGGCGTCGTAAATCGGCGTGTCCACATGCACGCTGACTACATTCGGCTGCATCACGTCGCTCACGCGCGGGCTCAGGTCGCTGAGCAGCACGGGCGGCTCGATGCCAAAGCGGTGCAGCGCGAAATCAATCCGCGGATTCGTCGGCCCGCAGCGGGCGGGGATCACGTCCAGCCAGCCGGTGAGCCGCTTGAGTTCCGCACAGCCGATGGCCGAGCAGATCGAATCCATGTCTGGATTTTTGTGGCCGATGACGATGGTTTGCACGGCGCGGAGGAAAGCACGCTTTGTTCCGGCGGGAAGGACAAATCGCGCGGTGCAGCGAAACGAATTCGTGTCGTGGCGGCGACGTGCAGACGCCTATGGTTTGGCTGTCTTCGTCAGAGTGGCACCGATGGTTTCGCGGAGCAGTGGCAGGATCATCAGCCGGGCACCTGTTTTCGTGAGGTGGTTAGAATCATAGTACAAGGGCGTCCCATCCACGGAGACCAGATAATGATCGCCGGCGGGATTGAGAAATCGCGGGCGAGGGTCCAGCAGCCTGCCGCCAGCCGCCGTGAGTTTGTCCACGAGGCTGCGATCATTCCAGGCGGAGAAGCCGTTTCCCGGATCTGGTTTGGTACAGCGTGCGGCGATGTCCTCCCTCGCGATGGCGGCTTTGGCCAGAGTGCGGGGCACGTCGAAGGGTTGGACCGGGATCTGAAGAAGGATCCACGGATGGGCACCGGCGCGCACAAGGCTCTCGACCGTCCTGAGGAGGCCGGTCTCCAAATTCGACTCCGACTTTGGGCCTCCGGTGGGCGGGCAACTGTGCCAGTATGCCGCGAGGATTACGTCACGGACGTGATGCCGCTGGACATAGGTGAGGACCTCGCTGGTGTAGGTCAGGGGTTCCGCCGAGGGCGCTAAGCCGCCGGGTTTCACGTAGCCGAGGACCGGAGGTGTGCCCATGCGGACGACGGCGCGACCTGAGATGCCGAGTTCCCTGCAAAGCCCGTCCACTGCGGGAGCGATGGCCATGGCGTGACTGTCGCCCCAGAGAAGAATCGACACGGGAGCGTCGGCGGGAGCCGCACCGAGGACAAGGAGGTTGTCGGCGCGAATGTCCTGCATCTTGACGTTCGTGAGCAGCCCGCGGTCATTCCGCCCGGCTTCGTACGCCAGTCGCCCCGCTCCGAGGCGGCTGGGGAAGCCGTCCGAAAAGCGGATGATCGCAGTCATTGCGAAGAGGCCCGTCAAGCCTGCGGCGGCGAACGCATAGATTGACTTTCGCGACCAGCAAAGCCGTCGTTGCCGGAACGGGGTCTCCACCCACCGCCATGAGAGCACAGCAAGGACGAAGGACAGTCCGACCATGACCAGACGATAATTGAGCGACAGCGGTTCGGAAAAAGCGGCCCGGCTAAAGGCGAGCAGAGGCCAATGCCAGAGGTAGAGCGAGTAGGAGATGAGTCCGACGAAGACGACGGGACGGGACGCGAGCGCCGCTCCGGAAAATGTGCGCGACGGCTGGTTGGCCCAGATCACGAGGCAGGTGCCGAGGCAGGGAGGCAGCGCGGCGAGTCCGGGAAAGGGCGTATCTTTTCCATAGATGAAAGCCGGTGCGACGATCATCGCCAGGCCGATGAGCGAGCCGAGTTCCCGCAAACTTCGGCGGGTTGCCGGCCACATGCCGGCCGTCAGCGCCGTGAGCGAGCCGAGCAGCAGTTCCCATCCGCGCCCCGGCATCAGGTAGAAGGCCGACGAGCGGTGCCGGAAGGCACCTGCCGTATTGAATGCCAGGCTGCACACCAGCGCGGACGCCAGCACCACCAAAATGACGGAACGGGACCGTGCCCGGTGGTGGCGGCGCAACGCTAAAAGCAGCAGCGGGATGAACAGGTAGAATTGCTCCTCGACTGAGAGCGACCATGTGTGAAGCAGCGGCGCCTGATCGAGGGGGCCGTCGAAGTAGCCGCCACTTCTTTTGAAAAAGACATTGGCTAGGAACACGGCCTGAGCCTGCGCCGAGTGTGCGAGGTCCGCATACGCATCGGGCCACAGGATGAACCACCCGGCCGCGAGCGTCGCCAGGCCGACGGCAAAGAGCGCGGGCAGGATGCGGCGGGCACGGCGTTCCCAGAAATGTGCGAAGGAGAAAACATCCTGCTGAAGATCGCGCCAGATCAGCGACGTGATCAGGAAGCCGGAAATCACGAAGAAGACATCCACGCCGATGAAGCCGCCCGGCACGCCGATGCCGGCGTGGTAAAGGACCACCATCAACACCGCGACCGCGCGCAAGCCATCAATCTCCGGCCGGTACGAAATGGCCGGGAGGCCGGTCGCTTCTCCGTTCGACGGCAGGCCGGTGATCGCTTCCGTGCCGCTGTCATTTTTCACGGCCTGATTGCCGCCGCGTACGCCGCCGTCGTCATCGGTCATGCGTGGAGCGCGGCGATGAGGACGGGCAGGGAGAATTTTTGCATCAGGTGGCGGATTGGATTCGGCGGGCGAGGGGCGGTCGCCGCTGGATCCCATCAGGCCACGTCGAGGCGATTTTTCAACGCCCAAGTGTGGGCCTTGAGCGTGAGCTCAAACATGTTGAAGGGCTTGACGATGAAGTCGCTCGCGCCTTTGAGCACGCTGCGCTCGCGATTGTGCGCGGAGTCGTCGCCGGTGAGGAAGAGGATGGGCGTGCGGCCGTGCTTGGGGAGGCCGCGGATGGTGGCGCACATGTCGAGGCCGTTCATGTCGGGCAGCCCGATGTCGAGAAAGATGACGTCGCAGTGCGTGTCCTGGAGGGTATCGAGCGCGGTGCGGGCATCCGCGCAGCCGACAGCGGTGAGGTTCGCGAATTCCAGCGTGGCGACGATGACTGGGAGAAGATCCTTGTCGTCGTCCACGGTGATGACGGTGGAAGGAGTGAGCTTTTCCGCCCTGGAAAGCAGGTCGTGAGTGAGGAGGCGGGTGAGAAAATCGAGCGCTTGGATGGCGGTCTGCAGCGTGCTCTGGCTGACCGGCGGCGGATGGTGGCCTGCATCGTGCAGCAGCGCATCGAGGCCCGCGGTGATGGCGGCGACGGGATGCGGGCCGAGGATCGCGGCGATGCGGCACGTTTCCTTCGAGAGCGAGGCGAGTTCGTCGAACGCCTTCCGATCCGCAGGGTGCAGGGCGAGCGCCACCGATTTGGCGCGGAGCTTTGCCGTGAGCGCGGCGATTTCCTCGAAGGGGGATTCGAGTGGCGGCGACGGGAGCACGGCGAGGGGCGAAAGGTGCATCACCGATTCACCGGGCGATGCGGAGAACCGGCTCTGGATGACGCTGGAGACCGAGTCGCCCCCTGCGGCACGCCGTGTGATTTGCACCCGGCCGCTGCGTTCTGTGAGCGCGCGGAGTTCGTGAAGTTCCTCGCGCAGCGCCTTGTTTTCCTCCATCAGGCCGTCCCGTTCGAGGATGAGTTCCTGCGCCTGGTGCCGGATTCTGACGAGGTCCGATGACGCATCGCGGTTGAACATTTTCACGCTGCCGAGGATGTCGATCTGGTTCTTCTGCTCGGCGACCTTGGTGATCAGCTCGTCATTCTGCCTCCGGAGCAGGCCGATCGTCTTGCGCAGGCTGCCGGCTTCCTCGGGGAGGGTCTCCACGTGGTCGGGGAGGTAGTCGCAGTCCACGGTGCCGAGGACGATCTTGCATGCGCGTTCCAGCTCGGCCTCGATGAACATGACTCCCTCGATGTAGGAGTGGTTCGTCGAGTTGAGGTCGCGGATGAGATAGTGGCCGTTCTGGCTGATGAACTCGGCGTGAAACCCGGAGATCGTGCCGTGCTTGATCTGGATGTGATTTTCGGAATGCCGCCCCACGGTGATCCGTTCACCGGTGAGGGTAAAAGTCAGATCACCCATTTCGGGATGTCTTACGAGAAGTTTTGGCATGTGCGATACGCGTGCGGTGACACGGCTATGGATGACAAAAGCATTTCGGGTGCCGTACGGCGCGGCGGGTCCATGGCGATTTGGAAACCCGGGAAAAAGCCCGGAATCAGGCGCATGCGAAGGTCCAAAAGGCATCCAATGTGCGGCTGTCTGCCTGGCGTCTTCGTGCCTTTCGTTCGCGGTGCGGCGCCTAGGAAGGCGTGCCGCGGCAGATCCGCCACAGTTCGCGCGTGCGCGAAATGATCTGCTTCAGCACTTCCGGGGTCACAGCCTGCTTGGGATCGTCGCCGATGCCTTGGCCGGGATGCACGTTGCACTCGATGCAAAGCCCGTCCGCGCCGTACGCGATGGCGGCGAGCGCGGCAGCAGGGACATACGCCGCCTTGCCGACGGAATGCGAGGG
>JBDSAR010000099.1:0-2721 GCA_039922035.1 Chthoniobacteraceae bacterium | reverse complement strand
TCGGGATTGTGGATGTCGGTGACGCGCGCATCGCTGGCTTCTTCGCGCTGCGCGCCGATGCGCGTGCCCTGATAGACGGCGGGGAGAAAGGCGCTTCCGTAATTTTGCGAACCGAACTGGATCGGCGGGGCGATGGTGACAAAGCCGGGCAGGTTTTCATTCTGCGAGCCGAGGCCATAGAGCGTCCACGCGCCGAGCGAGGGGCGGACGAACTGCGCGCTGCCGGTGTGGAGCTGCACGAAGGCCTGCGGGTGGTTCGGGATGTCGGTGGTCATGCCGCGCAGGAGGCAGAGATCGTCCGCGTGATCGGCAACATTCGGGAATGCGGAGGAAATCCACAGCCCGCTCTGCCCGTGCTGCGCCCAGTCGAACGGCGACGCGAAGATTTTGCCTTTCTCGCCGGATTTGCCGTCGTCGGTCTTGAGCTGAGGCTTGTAGTCGAAGGTGTCCATGTGCGACGGCCCGCCCTGCATGCAGAGGAAGATGACGCGCTTGGCCTTCGGCAGAAAATGCGGCGCGCGCGCGGCGAGCGTGGCTGTGGATGCGGCGGCATCCGCATTTCCCGCGAGGCCCTGGAACGCGAGCCAGCCGAAGCCGGCGGAGACGGTCTTCAGCAGGTCACGGCGCGTGAGCGGTGCGGGCATCACGTTGTTGCATTGGTGGGGTGCGTTGTTCATGGCGGTGGCTTAGTTGAGGTAACGGAATTCAGCGGAGGCGAAGAGGGCCTGGCAGAAGGTGGACCAGGAGAGCAGTGCGGCCTTCTCCTTGTCGCCGCCCTTGAGCGGAACGAGCGCCTTCGCTTCGGCGAGAAGATACTGGTCGGCGCGCTGGCGTTCGGCCGCGGTCGAGGGGCGGCCGAGCGCGAGGTGGTAGGCGAGGTTCAGGCGGTTCGGATAGTCGAGCGGCGTCGCGAGGATGCGCTTCGCCATCGCGGTGGCCTGCGCGCGGACGAAGTCGTTGTTCATCATGAAGAGCGCCTGCGAGGGGACGTTCGTGGTGTCGCGCGAGGCGACGACGAGGCTCGGCTCCGCGAAGTCGAAGACCTCAAGCACATCGGCGACGAAATCGCGCACAACGGGGAGATAGACGCTACGGCGCCTGCCCTCGAAGTCCGAGAAAATCTCGGGACGGATTCCCTTGCCGATGTAGCCGTCTCCGACGGATGCGACCACCGAGCCGTTCGAAGGCGTGCTGTCGAGTTGGCCGCTGGCGGTGAGCATGGCGTCGCGGATCGCCTCGGCATCGAGGCGGCGCTGCGAGGCGTGCCAGAGCAGGCGGTTGTCGGGGTCGGTCTCGTTCGCAAAGGAATCGTGCGCGCTGGAGAGCTGGTAGGTGTGGCTGAGCACGAGCGAGCGGATCATTTTCTTCACGCTCCAGCCGTCCTTTTCAAACTGCACGGCGAGCGTGTCGAGCAGCTCGGGATGGCTCGGCTTCTCGCCGGTTGCGCCGAAATTATCCGCGCTGCGCACGAGGCCCGCGCCGAAGAGGTGCAGCCAGATGCGGTTCACCGCGACGCGGGCAGTGAGGGGATTCGTCGGCGAAACGAGCCAGTCGGCGAGCTGCAGGCGGCCGCTGTCGGTGTCGGAAATTTTCGGCGCATCGCCATTCGTGAGCACGGGGATGAAGCCGCGCGGCACGGTCTCGCCGGGTTGATCGATCTCGCCGCGGATGAGCACGCGCGCATCGGTGCGCCGACCCTCCATCACACCCATGCAAAGGTCGCCTTCCTGCTTGATGGCGGGGGCGTAGCCTTTCTTCTTCTTGCCGCCCTGCGCCGCAAGACCGGCGGCCTTTTTCGACGCCGGCGTCTCCGCCGCGGCAGGCTCGGCGAGCTTTCCGCCGAAGCGCTGCTCGAGCCGCGCGAAGGCCTGCTCCTTCTGCTGAGGCGACATTTTCGCGAACCTCTCCGCGGCCTTCGGATTCTTCGCGGTGAGCTGCTGGAGCCGCGCGCTCATGGCCGGAGTCATGCCCGGCACTTGCAGCGCGGACGGAGGTTCCGGCGCAGCGGTGGCGGGGGTCTCAGTGGGCTTCACCTCGCTGCCCGCGAGGGTGAGCAGCGGCGTGCCGTTGCGATTTTTCCCGCCCGCGGCGGCGGTGCCAAAGTAGGTCTCGGTGCTCTTGAAAATCCCGGCCATCGCGTAGTAGTCGCGCTGTGCGATGGGATCGAATTTGTGGTCATGGCAACGTGCGCACGCGACGGTGACACCGGTGACGGCGCGCGTGGTCACGTCAATCTGCTCGTCCACCAGATCCATGCGGAACTGCTCCTTGTTTTTTTCGTTCAGCCCCTTCGGCCCGATCGCAAGGAAACCCGTGGCGATGAGGTGGCGGTTGTGCTCGTCGTCATTCGCCGACGGCAGCAGATCGCCGGCGACCTGCTCGCGGATGAATTCGTTGTACGGCTTGTCCGCATTCAGCGATGCAATCACATAGTCGCGGTATTTCCACGCGGACGGAAAAGTGAAGTTGCGTTCCTTGCCCGTGCTCTCCGCGTAGCGCGCGACATCGAGCCAGTGCCGGCCCCAGCGCTCGCCGAATTGCGGGGATTCCAGCAGGCGGTCCACGATCTTTTCAAAGGCGTTCGGCGACTTGTCTTTCACGAATGTATCCACTTCATCCGGGCGCGGCGGCAGGCCGATAAGATCGAAATAGACGCGGCGGATCAGCGTCGTGCGATCCGCGTCGCCGACGGGCTTGATTTTTGCCGCCTCCTGCGCGGCG
>JBDSAR010000098.1:0-1568 GCA_039922035.1 Chthoniobacteraceae bacterium | reverse complement strand
CAAGATGCGCGTGTGGTTCCTGAAGGAGACGCAGACGATTGACGTGAATTGCGGCACCGGCAGCAACATCACAATCGGCACGCGAGAGAACCGCATCTATCGCATCACGCCGCGCGACAACGACGCGGTGAACGGCCCGTGGCTGCCGGATTCGCACCGGCTGAATTTCAAATATGTGGGTGATGCGCGTCGTCTCGCGGAACCGCAGGTGCGCCCGCAAATCGGCGAGGCGAAGCTCGGTTGGACGCAGGCGATAAATCTCGCCGCTGAGGCGCTGCGGAAAAGTTCCGGCAAGGTCGCCGTGCTCGCGAGCGGGCGTGCGACGAACGAGGAACTATTCCTCGTCAAGCGACTCGCTGCCGCGCTGAAGGCGGTCGTCGTGGACATCGTCCCGCGCACCGGTGAAGCCGATGGCATGCTCGTTGCAGCGGATCGGAATCCGAACACGACCGGCGCGAAGCTGCACGGTGTCGCGACCGGAAAGCTGAGCGAAATCGCCGCTGGCATCCGCGAGGGAAAAATCACCGCACTGCTCACGCTCGGTGAAGACGCGACGAAGGCCGGCATTTCCGCCGACGAACTTGCGAAGCTCAATGCGCTCGTCGCGCTCGACATTTTGCCGAATGCCACAACCGAGAAGGCGCACGTTGTCCTGCCCGCGAGCGCACCGTTCGAGAAGCGCGGCTCGATGATCAATTTGAAGAACCGCATCCAGCGCCTGAACAAGGCGGTGAGTGCGCCGGGCAGCGCGCGCGACGACTGGGAGATTTTGCGCGACCTCATCCTCGCCATCAGCGGTTCGAACGGGCTGCACAGCATCGAGGACGTCTTCAAGGCGATGGCCGCCGAGACGCCCGCGCTCGCCGGACTCACGCTGAGCCGCATCGGCGACTTGGGCGTGGATTTGAACAACCGCGAAATCCCCCGCGCGGACTACGTGACTCCACCGAGTTTGCCAACTTTGTAACCGATGCCCTTCCTCGATTCCATCCCGTGGGCGATGCTTATCTGGTCCGTCGCGAAGGCGGTGTTCGTCATCTTCTGCGTCGTGCTGCCGATGGTGAGCTACACCGTGTATGCCGAGCGCCGCGTGAGCGCCGCCATCCAGGATCGCGTGGGCCCGAACCGCACCGGCTTCCCCACGACGCTGCTCGGCTTCAAGAAGGATCTGCAGATTATTCTCGGCGGTCTCGGACAGCCGATCGCCGATGCGGTGAAGTTTATTTTGAAGGAGGACTTCACGCCCGGCGGGGTGAAGAAGTTCTATTTCTGGCTCGCGCCGTGCCTCGCGATGCTGCCGCTCGTGTCGCTCGCATTTGTGCCGTTTGGCAGCACGCTTTTCGGGGAGAAAATGGTCATCGCGGATGTGAATGTGAGCGTGCTCGGCGTCTTCGCGGTCACCGGCGTCGGCGTCTATGCGATCGTCATCGCGGGGTGGGCATCAAATTCAAAATATCCGTTCCTCGGCGGCATCCGCAGCAGCTCGCAGATGATCGCGTATGAGCTTTCGATGGGCATGTCCATCATCCCCGTGCTCATGGCGCAGGGGACGATGCAGATGAGCCACA
>JBDSAR010000097.1:0-17408 GCA_039922035.1 Chthoniobacteraceae bacterium | reverse complement strand
AAGGCACCCGCTGCCAGCGTCACAGTTTGGCAGCCCGACCGGCCCCTGCCGCAGCGGTTCCCCCCGGACCGTTGCGGCAAACCCTGTTTACCGGCCAGGCTGCCTCCCTGTGATATGCTTGTTGCTGTCCACTTGCGCGGACAGCAGGCTCTTTAGCACCCGGTATGCCAGCACGGATTTTCTGCGCGTGTACAGAGGGGGAAATTCTTTTTGGGGTGCAAAATCACGCCGTTTTCTCGAGGCACGCGCTGTGTGTTTTTGACCACGGAGGAAAAAACGGAACCGGCGAGGGAATGGTGATCCGTGATCGGTGAGGAGTGTTCGGATTCCGCAGCCACCGATCACAGTTCACCGATCACGGATCCCGATTTCCCTCCCGGCGCGACTCCGCGCTTCCCTTCGTGCACAGCCCGTGCTTTCACAGGGGCGTCGTTTTTTCACGCGACGCTCCACACGCTCATGGACAAGACCGAACTTCGCCTCGACCCGCTCACGCGGGACTGGACCATCTTCAACGAAAGCCGCGCGCTGCCGCCGACGAACGCCTCGGTGCGCGACGAGGTGCTCGCCGAGAGCCCGTTCCGCGCGGGCCTCGAACATTTCTCGGCGCACGCGCTGCACCACTCCGCCGGCGAATCCGGCTGGCAGGTGCGCGTGGTGCCAAACCGGCTGCCCGTCCTCCGCGTCGAGGGCGACAGCAAGGCGCAGGCGGACGGGCTCTACGAGCATCTCGATGCGGTGGGCGCGAATGAAATTGTGATCGAGGATCCCGGCGCGCGGTTGCTTGAGGAACTGCCGCCCGGCGCCATCGCACAGGTGATCCGCGCGTGGGCCATCCGCATCGAGGATCTCACACGCGATCTCCGGCTGCGCTCCTTCACCGTGCTGAAAAGCGTGGGCCGCGCCGCGGGGCAGACGGTCGCGCACAGCCTCAGCCAGGTCGTGGCCATGGCCGTGGTGCCGCCCGCACTGCGCCGGAAGCTGCGTCATGCCCACGAGCATTTCTCCCTTCGGAAGCGCTCGCTGTTTGCCGACATCATCGAGCACGAGCGGCGCAACGCCAGCCGGGTCGTGCATGAAAATGAGGACTTCATCGTCTTCTGCCCCTACGCCGCGTGCGCGCCGTTCGAGCTGGCCATCTGGCCGAAGCGGCAGTGCCCGGACTTCCACCGCATCACCCACGATGAGGCGGACAGCCTCGCCCTCGCACTCGGCCTCGCGCTGCGGAAGCTGAACCGCGCGATCAACCACCCGCCCTACCACCTCACGCTCACCACCGCACCGTCGCGCGCCGCTTTTTCCGAGGACGCGGAATCGGTGGACGACACGTTCCGCTGGCACATCACCATCACCCCCGTCCTCCGCCCCGCGGATGCGCTGCCCGCGGCGACCGGCTGCCACGTGAACGGCATCTGGCCCGAGGTCGCCGCCGACCACCTCCGCTCGCTGCCCGACGAGCCATCGGCGCCGTCCGCGCCATGATCGGCCGCCACGTCTTTTTCGAAGGCCGCGTGCAGGGCGTGGGCTTTCGCTGGACGGTGAAAAATCTCGCCCGCGGCTACGATGTCACCGGCTGGGTGAAGAACCTACCCGACGGCCGCGTGGAATTGCAGGCCGCCGGCGAGCAGGACGAGGTGGATGGATTCGTCGAGGCCATCGAGGAGAGCGACCTCCGCAGCCACATCAGGAAAGTGGACGTCAGCGTCATCCCCCCACCGGTCGGTTTTCAAGGCTTCGAAATCCGCGAGTGAAGCACTTTTCCGCGACATCCACGGCAATCACTGGAGGCTGTCCTGCACATTTTTTTTCCCGCGTGCGCTGAGAGCCAAAGGCCCTCACCGCTCCATTTTTCCGCCGGCGGCTATGCGCGGGTGGCTTCCCTTTTCTGCGCGCCGTAATACTCGGAGTAGCGGTAGTAGTAGTAGTCCTGCAGCGATTCATCCACATCGTTGCAGACGATGCCGAGCACGTTCACCTGGCGTTCGCGCAGGGTGTCGAGGGCCTTGCCGCTGATTCGGATGCTGGATGCGGCGAAGCGGAAGACGAACAGGACGGCATCCACCTTCGGCGCGAGGCAGGAGGTGTCGTCGGCGGCGGTGACGGGGGCGCTGTCGAGGATGATGTAGTCGTATTGCGCGGCGGCGGCCTTGAGGAAGCGGTCGGCGTCCTTACTGAGGAAAAGCTCGCCGGGGTTCATCACGGTGGTGCCGCGGGAGAGCAGGGAGAGGCCGGGGACGCGGGTCTGCTGCGCGGCCTTGTGGAGGGCGCAGTCGCCGTTGAGGACGTCGCCAAAGCCGGATTCGTTCGGGAGGTCGAATGCGGCGTGGAGTTCGCCGCGGCGCATGTCGCCATCCACGAGCAGCACGCGCACGTCGAACATGGCCATGGTGATGGCGAAATTCATGGCGACGGTGCTTTTGCCCTCGTTCGGCACGGCGCTGGTGATGAGAAAAATCTTCGGCGTCACGCCTTCCACCGGCAGGAAGAAGATGGAGGAGCGCAGGGAGCGCAGGGATTCCACGAAGGTGTGTCTTTCATCATCCGGCAGCAGCGGCGAGACATCCACGGCGCCGGGCGCGGCGGAGACATGAGGGATGGTGGCGAGGAGGCGGTCGGTGAAGGTGGCCTGAAAATCCAGGACGGAATCCACGCGATCGTCAAAGGGATTGATGGCCATGACGCCGAGGAGCCCTGTGAGGAGGCCGAGGAAAAATCCGACCAGCAGGGTCTGCACGACGCCGGGGCGCGCGAGTGTGGCAGGCGTCGCCTTCTGCCGGATGGAGATGATTTCCTGATCCACGTTGCGGGTAATTTCGACGTTGCCCTTGGATTTTCCGAGCGACTCGAGCTGCGAACGCTGCCGGGCGATCCCGGTCTGGATGGCTGCGTATTGGTTGAGGCGTTCGCTGTTCGATGCGGCCTTCGCCTCCCATTCCTTCACGGTTGCCTCCAGGTTCCGGATTTCGAGGGTGGTCGCATCGCGGCGGCGGTTGAGTTCCTCGGTGCTTTGCTTGCGGTAGGTGTCGATGAGGTGCTGCTGCTGAGTGATCTGTTCGTCGAGATCCACCATGATGGGGTGCCTCGCCATCAGGTCGCGCGCATAGCCGGCGCGCTCGGCCTTGAGCATCTCGATCTTCTGGCGGGCGCGCTCGTATTCGAGCACGGGGCCGTTGGCGGCAGGGCTGCGCGGGTCGCCCTCGCGCATGTCGCCGGGATCGCCCGGCTGCCCTTTCCGATCGCGCGCGATCTGGTGGTCCACCTCGAAAAGGGTCAGGAGCTGTGATTCGTTCTTCAGTTCGGCGAGCCGGGTGTTGAGCTTGGAGAGGTAGGCGGCGGCGGCGTTGCCTTCCTGCTCGAGGAAGCCGGTCTTGTTGTCGCGCTGGAAGGCGAGGAGCTTGTCCTCCTCCTTGCGCAGGTCGGCCGTCACGCGCTCGATCTCCTCGTCAATCGCGACTGCGGCAAACTCGCCTTTCTGCGTGCGCATCTCGCGCCGCGTGGCGATGTATTCGTGGAGGATGGCTTCGAGGAATTTCTGCGTGTAGCGCGGCTCCACGCCGGTCGCGGTGAGGGAGAAGATGGAGGTCTGCGGGATGGATTCGACCCGCAGCGCCACGGCGCTCACGGGCACCTCGGGGGAGGTGGTGCGCACGTAGGCTTCGGCCCGGTTGCGGTTGGCCTCGTCCCTCATGAGTTCGCCCTGCGTATTCATGAACTGCGACATCTCCTCGCTGAATGAACCGCCATCGGGCAGGTTTATTTTTCCGCTCACCATCATCCTCGCCTGGGAGAGAAAGACCTCCCGCTGGGAGGCGATGAACCATGCCGCGGTGCCGGTGCCGAGCGCCACTCCGAAGGCGACGACCCACCAGTATTTCCGCAGCAGCATCCGGTAGCGGATGAAGACCGCGCGAAGGCGGCGGCTGGTGGCGACGGGATCTGCTCTCTGCTGCGGTGACGGTCCCTGCATCGCGGCCTAGATATTGATGAATTTCCGGGGGACGATGATGCGGTCGTCCGCCTGCAGCGCGGGGTCCTTGTCGATCTGACCCTTCGTGAGGACCGCATCCACATCCACGATGATCGTCTCCACTTTGCCGTCGGGCCGGTTGCGGACGAGCTTCACCTTGCGTGAGTCGGAGAATTCCGCGAAGCCGCCGGCCTTGAGGATGGCCTTGCTCACGGTGAGCCGGTCCTCGGCCGGGATCTCGATGGGCCCCTGCGAGCGCACCTGCCCGCTCACATACACCGTGCCGCGGGATTTCATGCTCGCCGAATCCAGCCCGATGATGACGGTGGCATGGATGAAGTATTCCCGCTGGAGCATGGGCTTGATGGTCTCGGCGAGCTCCTTGCAAGTGCGCCCACTGGCGCGCACACGACCGATCAGCGGCACCTCGACTTCGCCGCTGTCCGTCACGGTGAGGGAAAGTGGGGCGCGCTTTTCCTGCACGACGCGATAGCTGAGCCGGTCGCCGGCACCGAGCCGCCGGCTGCTGTCGAGAACCTCCATGGACGTCGTGCCGGCGACCATGCCGGCTGCGGAGGGCAGGTCGGATCTTTCACGCTGCTGCGCGCGCGAAGTCGCCGGGATGAGCATCACGAGCAGGGAAAAAAGGGCAGGCAGGGCTCGGCAAAAAGCCGCGTTCATCTGCCGGAGGCTGGGAACCATGCGCGTCAGAACTGGTAGTTGATGCTCAGCGTGCCGGTGTTCTGAATGTAGCTGCGCTGCGCGATATCCGAGTCCTTGTTCACGTAGTTGTAACGCAGGCCGAGCGTGGTGCGGCTCGAGATCTTGAAACCCAGCGAGGCCCCGCCGCCGACGCGGAAGGCGTGCTCGGCAAACGCAATCCCGGTGCCGGAATCGCGCGCATCCTCGACAAATGCATCCAGACCCCACGTCATCAGATCATTCATCCGCCAAGTCGCGGAATAGCGGGCGAATACGTAGTCGGTGAAATTCACATCGAGCCCGAGCCGCGCCTCGCGGCCGACGGCGAGCGAGTGGCTGAGATACTGGGTGAGGCGCTGCGCGAGGGAGAGATTCGCATACCAGCCGCCGAAATTGCTCGTGTCGCGGCTCGCGCCCGTCTGATCGAAGGTCAGGTTCTGATACCCGGCGCTGAGCCGCAGCTTCGAATACTGGGAAAGGGTGGCATCCGCAAAAGCGCCCGCGGTCCACGTCGTCCCGTCGTTGTTCACCTTTTCAGTGTAGTTGATGAGCGCCGCGCTGCCCTCGATGCCGACGCCCAGCGCATCGCTCACACGGCGGCGCGCGCTGGCGAAGAACTGCTCCTCGGTGCGGTTCAGGGAATTGAACTCGGAGGAGAGGGTGTGGTAGTTGAAGTGATCGTAGCCGGCGACGAATTCCCAGTCCGGATAGCGGAGAAAGGCGGTCACGCCGGCGGAATTCTGAAGCCGCGCGAACCGCTGGACATTGCTCAGGGTCGCCTCGTCAATCGGGTTCTGCGTGATCTGGATTCGGTCGTGGATGTTCAGGCGCAGGTGCTCGCCGACAAAGACGTCGAAGCCCAGCGCCGTCCCGGGGTCGAGCAGCAGGGCCTGCGTGTCGAGGTTTGAATGGTTGAGGTACTTCGAGTAGCTCAGCCCCAAGCCGAGACGGATGGTGTTCACCCGGCTCACCTGCCAGACGGCGTCCAGGTTCACGCGAGGGCGGAAAATCAGATCGCTCTTCTGGTTGTTTTCCGAAAGCCCGATGTTGTCATTCACCTCCAGGTCCACGCCTGCGGAAGCATCCACGTTCACCGGTCCGAACTTCATGAACGCCCCATGCACCTCGGCCGCCTTGGCCTGTTCCAGCCGGGCATCAGCCGCGAGCGAACTGGTGCCCGAGGGCCGGATGGACTCCTGGGCAGTGACTCGGGCACCCGCGAGACAGGCGAGCGCAACGGCACAGAGTGTCTTCGGGAGGCAGGAATGGGAAAGGCTTACGAGGCGGGGCATGGGCTAAACTAATATCAATTAGCACGCTGAATGCCCGACCTCCCGATTTTTAACAAACCAATTCCTTGGCAAACTACCTGCTGTTTTGTAAGTGGTCACACTGTGCTCACCAAAACTGCTTCCACGATCCTCAGCGTCTGCCTCTGTGGCACCAGCATGAGCCTCGCCGCCGACAAGCCCCGTGTCGCCCCGGCCAGCACGGCTGCCACCGAATCCCCCGCCGAATCCGGCCACCGCGCAGGGGCGGAAACGGTCGCCGCCATCGAGGCCCTCGGCGCGAATCCTTCCAACAGGCAGATCTCCGGCATCGTGTTCAATTCAGTCCGCATTTCACCCGCGAACGTGCTCGCCATCGTGGACGCGGCAGTGCGGGTCTCCCCGCAGGCCGCCGCCCCGGACATCGTGACTGCGGCGACCGCCGCCGTCCCGGACCCTTGGAAACAGGTGATCTATCGCCGCATTGGATCACGCCATGCCAAGTCGGACCGTGACTTCAAAGGCGGCGCGGATGGCAAGCACGTGGTCGATCTCGACGGCCACCCTGCACGAAACGGGGTCGGCAATGCACCCGGAGATCCGTCAGGCGAGAACGCCCTCTCTGTCTCTCTCGCCGAGGCCATCGCCCGCACGGCTTTCGACGCACAACCTGGCCTGTCGTTCCCTGCATTGCAGGCCGCCGCGGACATCGCATTGCGGACCGACCCTGCCACGCTCCTGCGCAATATCCAAAGCCCGCGCACTGCTTCCGGAGTCGGCGATGCCGGTAGCAGCAACTACGCAAACGAACCGCTCCGCGCCCGGGTCGCAGGCGGGACCGTGGTGCCCACCCCAAACCCGCCCGTCGTCAGCCGCTAAATTTTCAACTGCACCATGATTTTTCAAATCTCCCGCATTCGCACCGTCGCCGCAGCGTTCCTGCTGCTCCTCACGACCAGCGCGAGCCACGCTGTGGTGATGGACTGGACCCAAGCCTATGCGAGTACGGCCTGGACCCAGGGAGCGGCATCCAGCACGACCACAAATTCTTATAACAACGACGCAGCCAACACGGGAAACGACATCACCATTGCCATTGCGTCATCCGCCGGTGTCACTTGGAATGCAGGCTACCCGAAGAACGTCCAGGCGAATGGAACTACGGTGGTTGGTAGCGATGATGCGTCCAGGCTCCAGATGTTTGTAAGCACAATGACGGCTAGCGCGAACACCATTTCTGTGACCATCACCTTCAATTACGCTGCAGGCGTCACCAATGTTTCGTTCCCAATATTGGACATTGACGCCTCAGGTACTGGCAACAGATACACAGACAGGATTGCAACCATCAATGCGACTCCCGTGGTCGGGAGCCCAAATTCCGTGGCGCTGACTGCCGTCAACGTAAGCAATGCCGTCACGACTGTGGCGGGTTCGGGCACCTTGGGGATGTCGGTAACCGGCGTTACGAGTGGAGGCAATATTGCAGATCACACGGGCGACGTGACATTCAGCACTGGTGCCACCGCGATCAAGAGCATCACTTTCACATGGAACAATCCGGGAGGAAATGGTTTCCAGCAGCAGATTATCGCCCTCGGAAACATCACCTACACTCCGGTCCCTGTTCCCGAGATTGGCAGCAGCCTCGGTGCGCTGGCGTTGTGCGGAGGCCTCGCCGGGGTCGGGCGTTTCCGGCAGCGCAGGCCCCCGGGTGCGGCGGCTTGCGTGTGAGCGAAAAGGCGCGTCAGCGACTCATCCTGCTTGCACTGCTTGCAGTCGCGGCGGGGGTGCTGATTTTTTTTGCGAAAGTGCCCTTCCGTCGCTGGCAGGAGCGGCGACTGGTGGACGCGGCGCAGAGATTCATGGAGAAGGGCGAACTGCGCGACGCGTATCTCAGCAGCCGTGAGGCGCTGCTGAAAAATCCCAAGAGCATCCCCGCGTGCTCCATCGTGGCGCAGATCGCTGAATTGGAACAATCCCCCGCGGCCATCCTCTGGCGGCAGCAGCTCACGGATTTGCAGCCGGGGAGCAGCGGGCCGCTGATCGATCTCGCGACGACGGCCACGCGCTTTGGCGAGACCTTCATCGCCGAGCAGTCACTCTCGCAGGTGCGTGAAGCGGATCGGAATGACCTCCCTTTCCTGCAAGCGTCCGCGAGCCTCGCCATCGCCCAGAAGAGCTATGACATCGCCGAGCGCTACTTTCAAAAGGCACTCGAAATCACGCCGGGGGATGACGGATTGCGCCTGAACCTCGCGAACATCCGGCTGGCATCGGGCAG
This sequence comes from Chthoniobacteraceae bacterium, assembly GCA_039922035.1. Taxonomy (GTDB): domain Bacteria; phylum Verrucomicrobiota; class Verrucomicrobiia; order Chthoniobacterales; family Chthoniobacteraceae; genus SXWH01. Next base: position 9,187 of record JBDSAR010000097.1, on the reverse strand, counting down.
GCCGGAACAGATCGCGCAGGCGAGGGCCACGCTCGAATCCCTGCAGGCCAAGCCGCAGTTCCGCCAGGCTGCCTTGCGCGCGATGATCAGCGATGCCCGGTTGCGCGGCGACTCGGCCCGCGCGATGCAGCTCACCACCAAGCTGAACCAGGACGCCAACGCCACCATGGGCGACCGGCTGCTGCAGCTCGATGAACTCGATCACAGCAAGTCGAAGGAGTTCACACCCGAGCTTTCCAAGCTGCAAACCCTCGCGGGAAACAGGCCCGAATTAATCTATCTCGTGATGACCTGGATGAACGCCCATGGCCTGCCCGCACAGAGTCTCGAATGGTGCGAATCGCTCCCCGGAAAAATCCGCGCGCAAATGCCCGTCCCGCTCGCCGAGGCCGAGGCGCGCACCGCGCTCGCCGACTGGAAAAAACTCCGTGATCTGGTCAAGGAGTCGGACTGGGGCGACTTGGAATTCATGCGACTCGCCCTCCACTCGCGCGTCCTTTTCGAGACGGACGGGCGGCGGCGGCGCTCGGAATTCCGCGCGATGTGGGAGAGCGCGACGAATGCGACGCGCGGAAATCCCAATGCCCTCGTGATGCTTGGCCGGCTCGTGAACGGCTGGGGTTGGAAACAGGAAGCCATCGAGGCGTGGTGGCTAGCGGCGAAAAACAACACCGGCGGCAGGGCGGCGCTCAAGGCGCTCTTCACGCACTACTCCGCGGAGAAAAACACGCGCGAACTCTACCGCGTCGCTCGGCGCGTGGCCGAAGTGGAACCCGCGAATCCCATCGCAAAAAATAACGTCGCGTCGCTCGCGCTGCTGCTCGGCTTGGACGAGCCTGAAGCGCACCGGCTCGCTGCGGAAAACTACAAACTCGCGCCTGCGCAGCCCGTCGTCGCCGCGACGTACGCATTTTCACTCCACAGGAAGAAGCGGACGGGCGAAGCCGTGGCGATCCTGAAGCAACTGCCGCCGTCCGCGCTGGCCGATCCGTCCATCGCCGCGTGCTATGGATTTCTGCTGGCGCAAAATGGCGAGCCCGGCGCGGCGCGGCAATTTCTCGATGCGGCGAATCGCGAGAAGGAAAAACTTTTTCCCGAGGAGGTGGCGTTGATCGACAGCGCACTGAAGGGCCTCCCGTGAGTGCCGCCATCCACCGCCTCGCGTGGTCTGGCGCTGTGCTCGTCGCGTGGCTGCTCGCGTGGTGGCATCTCTCCGCGGAGTGGAGTGCCGACGAGCAGTATCGTTACGGCTTCGGCGTCCCGGTGCTCGCGGCGTGGATGATGTGGCGGCGCTTCCCCGGCCCGATGACTCCGACGAAACCGGGGCCGGCGTGGATCGGCCTGCTCACGATCGCGCTGCTCATTCTCACGCTCGGCGAAGCGCTCGCGCGGCACGATCCGCTCTGGCGCTTCACCGGCGCGACTCTCGAACTTGGCGCGACCCTGCTCTCAATCGCATGGCTGCACCGGCGCGGCGGCGGCCTGCTCGTCCGAAGGCAGCTTTTTCCACTGCTCTTTGCCGCGCTCGCCGTGCCGTGGCCGATGCCGCTCGAACTCTGGAGCATCCACCACCTCGCGGTAGCAGTCACCGATGTCGCGGTTTCCACCGCAAATATTTTCGGCATCGCCGCGCTCCAGCACGGCAACACGATCGAACTCGCAGGCTGCACCGTCGGCGTGGACGACGCGTGCAGCGGCATCCAGTCGCTCCAAGCCACGCTCATGACATCGTTTTTCCTCGGCGAATTCTTCATGCTCCGCACGCCGGGACGCATCACGCTCATCCTCGCGGGTGCCGCGATTTCATTCGTCACAAACTGCGCGCGCGTGCTCGCTCTCACCGTGCTCGCACACTCGCGCGGCGAGAGCGGCGCGATGGAATGGCACGATTTCATCGGCGGCACGGCGACGATCTGCGGCCTCGGTCTGCTGCTCGCCACCGCAGCCCTGCTCGCGCGCGGGCGCACCGCGACGCTCCCCGCACCATCCGAAATCCCAAAGGCGCGGATGCCGGAGGGAACCGCAATTTTCCTGATCGTGTCCGCGATCTTCCTCGGCACGCACGCCTGCTTTTCGCGTTTTGAAAAAGCCGGGGCCCTTTCCGGCAATGCGGCCCTCTGGACGATCTCGGATGACCGCCTGCCCTCTGGCTGGACCTCGGCATTTGTCCCACCGACGAAGGCACTCACCACCGGGTTGCGCTTCAGCGAGTGGCAGTCATTCAGGATGCGAGACCCCTCGGGCGTCTCCGCAAATGTCATCCACCTCCGATGGAAAGCCGGAACGCGGATGCCCGCCTTCGCCACCAACCACACACCCGCCGTGTGCATGCCCTCGGCGGGATGGACGCAGACCGCGCCGGCGTTCGCGCTCACGCTGAAAATCCACGGCGGCGAACTCCCGTGCACGGCATACCCGTTCGCGCGCGAAGGCACCCGCGTGCTCGCGCTGCAAAGCCTCTCCGCCGGCGGACGCCCCGAGTCCCGCCTGATGAATCCCGCGCAAATCCCCGGCACTTTCCGCAGGCTCGCCATGCTCTGGCAGGAACCGATGCGCCAGATCACCGAGGAACTGCTCCTCTACATCCCCGACCCCGGCACTGGCACTGGCGACATGGAGGCGCGAAAAAAATCCGCTGCGGAATTTCTCGGTGCAGTGCTCGTGCCGCGGTCATAGATCGGTTAAGGAAATGTCGTAACCGCGGCACAAGGAGCAGGGGTGCCCCGCCCCGAGGCTCAGGCCCGCGACTACGGCCGGGCCGGCGGAACGAGTTCCGCCGCGCGCCGCTCAAATGCAGCGCGGCGCCAGTCACCACACCGGGCGGCGATCGGCGCGAATTCCGCGACGTATGGTCTCGCCTCCTCGGCCGGCACGCTGAGGAACCAGTCAATTTGCAGCGGGTCGCGTGCCGCCACGAGTCCGAGAAGCCGCGCCCGGAAGGCGGCGTCATCCGGCACCATCCGCCCGATGTGCGCGAAGATTTCCCTGGCATCCTGATCCTTCGTGCGTCGCAACGCCTCCTCCCACGCCACGAATGCAAGCTCAGGCTGAAGCCCCAGCCAGAACCGCCCTTCCTCGATCGGAATCACCGTATGATGCGGCTCCAGCAGCCGCGCACGGCGGAAATCCTCCACCGCCGCGAGCACCTTTCCCTGCGAGCCGAGCGCCACCGCGCGCGTGAAATACGCCCGCCAGCCGAGCGGCTCCCGCGCGATCGCGCGGCTCGCACGGTCGGCCGCCGCGGAGAATTTCCCTTCGCGTGAAAGCGCCTCCGCACGAGCCTCGTCATCGGGCACGTTCAGCCACCACATCGCGAGCAGGACCAGCGCGAGGCCGAGCGTGCGCCACATCGCGGCGGCGGCACGCGAGGCTGCGAGCGGCACCACATCCCTGCGCGCGAGCACCATCACGAAAAGCGCCGCAAGCACGGAGCCGAGCCGATGCCCCGGCACGTCCACGAACCCGTGCAGCACTGCGGCGAGGGAAGCCGCGAGGGCGGTGCTGCGCAGCCGGCGCTGCGTGCCGCGCCTGTTCGGAAATGCACCGGCCAGCGCGAACGCCACCGCAGCGAGCGCGAGCGCGGCGGCGAGCCAGCCTGCCTCTGCCACCAGCCAGAGCCAGTCGCTTTCCGGATGAATCACCGAGGACTGGATGACCGACGCCGTTCGGTAAAATGGAAACAGCGCGGCGAAATTTCCGAGCCCCGCGCCGCACCACGGCGAATCCGCGGCCAGCACGAACGCATCGCTCCAGATCCGGAAACGGAAATCCACACCGGAAGGCGCCGTCCCGGCGAAGCGCGCAGCCACCGGCCCGCCGAAAACAAGCATCGCCGACGCGACGAAAAACAGCGCGGAAAGTCCGAGCAGGAGGATTTTCCACGACTTGCGCGTCCACGCCACTGAGACGTTCCAGAGGCCGAGCGCCCAGAAGACCATGATAATCCCGCCGCGCGAATACGTCGTCGCGAGCGCTGCCAGGATCACGCATGCGGCCAGCAACCACGGCACCACGCGCGCCAAGCCGCGCCGCATCGCGTCCGCGGCGCATCCCACGGCGAGCACGGCACCGAGCGCGAGCACATGCGCGGTGTGGTTCCGGTTGGGGAACGGCCCGTGCCCTTCCGCGGAAAGCCAGCCGGGCGGACGCCAGCCTGTCCGCCATTGCACGAGCACGACCACCGCGAGCACCAGCATCCCGCACACAAACCACTGCGCCGCGATCCGGCGCGATGCGGAATCCCACGGGCTCGCCATCAGCCAGCCCATCCAAGTGATTCCCGCGCCGAGCAAAAGCCACGCTTCCAGCGTGACTCGCGGCTGCGGCGAAAGGGTCGCCGGCAGCACGATGTCCAGTTCACTCACGGCACTCCGCCAGGAAGCCGTGTAAAACCATCCCGCTGGCAGCGTCGCGACCGCCGCAAGCGCCAGCAGCCCCAGCACGGCAGCCGTCCATTTCCGATCCGCCCACGCGGCCGGTGGTGCAATGAGGATCAGCACACCCATCGTCGCGAGCACGATCCCCTGCGGCACGCGTTCGGTCGCACCGCCCATGAAAATCGCGGCGATGATCAGGCCGGCAGCAAGCACCTGTGCGGGCAGTTTGAAAGTCGGGTTCGGCTGCACCTCGTTCATGCAATCGCGCAGTCAAACACAGTTCCCGCGCGGAATGCCAATCCCAACGCCGCCGCTAAAATGCGAAGCCGAAGCTGAGGTGAAACGCACCCGACGCGTCGCCCGCCTTCCGCGCCGGGTTGTAGCCGTAGTCAAGTCGCACTGGTCCGATCGGGAGCTGATACCGCAGTCCAACCCCCACCGCATAGCGCATGTCGTCGAGTGACACATCGGAATTGCCGAGCAGGTTTCCCGCATCCGTGAACACCGCGCCACCGAGCGCACCCTTGATCGGAAAATCCCATTCCGCATTCAGCACCGTGTAGAACTGCCCGCCGAGCGGATTGCCGCCGAGATCCTTCGGGCTCAGTTTCATTTCGGCAAAGCTGCGCACCGTCGTGCTGCCACCGTTGAAAAAACGCAGATCGATCGGCACCACCTCGTCGCCAATGGGAATGATCCATCCGGCGCGCGCCCCGACGCCGAGCAGCGTCTTGCCAAAAGCGCGGTACCACGAATAGCGCGCCGACGCGCGCACGAAGGCGAGCTTGCCATCGAGCGTGTCGAGATCGGCGGAGGTCGTGAAGACCCAGCCGCGCGTCGGGTTCGAGATGTCGTTCCGATAGTCGAGCGTCTGCGTGAGACCCACCGCCGCGAGCGTGTAGTTCGTCGAGCCGACGAGCCGACTGTCGATCTGAAGCTTGGTGATGTCCGTCTTCTCACCCACGACGTAGCCGCCGGCCTCCCAGTGCGGGGTGAAATGGCGCGTGAGTTCGAGCCGCACCCCCTCCGTCGCCTTTGAGTAGCCGAGTTCATCACGCACCTGCGAGTAGATGCGCGCGCGCAGCATCCAGTCGGAATCGAACAGCCACGGATCCACGTAAAGCAATTCACCGCGGAATCCGCGCTGCGAATATTGCAGACTCAGCGACAGCGGACGCCCGTGGCGCAGGAAATTCCTGTCGCCGACACGCACCCCCGCAGTCGCGCCATCGTAAGTCCCGTACCCGAGTTCAAAACCAATTTCCTTCGCCTTCGCCTCCTCGACTTCCACATCGAGCTTCAGCGTGTCGGGACCATCTTGCACAGGCCGCACGTGGAGCGTTTTGAAAAGGCCCGTCTTCATGAGTGCCCGGTAGCGCATCTCCAACTGCTCCGGATCGTAAACCCTGCCCATGAGCGGCTCGAACCGCTTCTCCATGAATTCCGGCGAAAGCCGATCCGTGCCGCGCGGGACCACTCTCCCGACACGGAAGCGCGGCCCGGGCTCGCACACAAAAATCACCGGCACGTGTCCTCCGCGCGAAAGCGCACGATCCGCCCGCACCTCGACTTTCGCATTAAAATATCCCTTCGACCGGTAGAAACCCCGCAGCGTGCGCTGCATCTCATCCACTGCGTACGGCGTGAAGGGCGCCCCATCTTTCAGCGCCAGCGCTCCGAGCAATTCCTTCCGCGGGATCACCGGTTGTCCGGTGAAGGTGATCGCCCCGAGAAAATATTTCGGGCCCTCGGAAATCCGCACGACCACATCCGCGCCTCTTCCAGTCGCGGTGATGCGCGTCCCGGTTGTCTCGACCTTCACATCGAGGAATCCCTCCGACTGATAGTACGCCGCGATCCGCCCCGCGCCTTCCGCGATTTCGGTTTCATTGAATGCCAGCTTCGATTCCGCCAGTCGGCCGGAGGCGAGGCCAATCATGTATTCCTCCAGCACTTTGCTCTCGAAGGCGCGATTGCCCTCGAAAGCCAGCGATTGCACGAAAGTGCGCGGCCCCTCTCTGACTTTCAAAATCAGCAGTGCCCCGCGAATTTCATACGTCACCTCCGCCGACGCGAATCCCTGTTTCCGATAGTACGCTCCGAGGAAAAACGCGGCGTCATCGGCGCGCGCGACAGTCAGACCTGAGATCGAGATTTCATTGAGTTGCTCGACAATTACCCCGCGCAGATTCTCCTCCTTGAAACTCGTCGCGCCCGGGAAGATCACATTCGCGACCGCGGCAAAAACGTCCGCACGAAAAAGGCTCAGCGCGATCAGGATCGCCGCAGCGGGAGGCAAAAAAATTGACGGGCCGGTCCTCATCGAAATCGCAGCAGGTATTTCATTTTGCCGGAGAACTGCCCTCCCACATCAATCTCGCCGAGGAAAAACAGATTGTCGGTGAAGCGCACACTCGCGTCCACCTGCGGCCGACCGGTCTTCGGATCCACGTTGCTGATGTCCACATCGAAACGGTTAATGAACGACGGCTCGTCCACCGCCGGCTCGTTGACGCCTTTTTTGAACGTCTTCCGGTACCACCGTTTCACGGTGATCAGCGCCGCCTTGGAAGCGAGGGCACTCGCATTCGAGCCGATCTCCCCGCTCGTCGTCCCCGTCGCGATCAGCGAAATGACGTCCTTCTGAGGGAGCGGTGGCTCGCTCTCGAGTTCCAGGCGCGGGGCACGTGCGGATCCGGAAATGTTCGCGTACACCGTGGTCTTCCCGATGACGGATTGGGACTGGATGTCGATCTGCGGCTGAAAGGGATCATCCTCGGAAAACGTGATGTACCCCCGTTGAACCTCCAGTTTGCTCACGGGCAGCACCGCGGTGAAGCTGTCGATCTGCGCGTAGCCCGTCAGAAATGGATTCAGCCCCGTGCCACCAAGCCGCAAATCCATCGCGATGGATCCCTTCGCCAGATTTCCCCGGATCAAAAAGGGATCGTTCTCGCGCGACTTGATCGCGATGTCGAATTTCCAGTCGCGCAACGGAGGACTCGGGAAGGACACCCGCTGCGGCGCAGCGACCGAACGCACCTGCGGCTTCGGCTTGCCCGGCAGCGTGAGCGGCAGGATGTCCACGTCTTTCAAAAAGCGGCTCTGCGTGACAAACACCGTGCCCGCCGCGGTCGCGGAATTCAGCGGCCCGCGCACCGTCACATCCGCATCCGCGCGCACCGTGATGGACTCGTCGCGCAGCACCAGCACTTTGTTCGATCGCAGCCGCAGGTCGAGCGCCGGCTGCGCGAGCGACGCGACATTCACACTGCCGTCCACATTGAAAGTGCCGCCGCCGATTTCCCCGCGCGTGTCGCGGAACGTGATCGTGCTGTCGTGAAAATTGAGCTTCGACCTGAAATTGGAAACCGGCGGCACCGCACCCGCGGCGAGACGGATGGACTTCGTCGCGATGCTCACCTCGCCGCTCACGATCGGTTTCGCAAACGTGCCGTGAACCTCGACATTCGCCGCCACCGTACCATCGAGCCGCGCGATGGCCGGGACGAATCGCGGGACGATCCCGAGCGATGTCGCGGGCAGTTTCACCACGGCCTCCAGCGGAGTTTCGCGCGCGAGTTCCGGCCGCCCGCGCAGCTTTTCAAAATCGAACGGCAGCGATGCGATGATCGTGAACGGCTGGATGTCGCGCTGCCTGCCGACCGCATCCAGCGTGATCCGCGAATCGCGCACCCACAGCGTCGCATCCAAATCCGCCGGCGCAAGCGACGCGGCCCGCGAGCTTTTCATCGCACGCCCGGCGACGGTGAGCTTCACGTCCGGCTTCGATAGCGTCCCGCCCGCCGCGAGATCGAACGAAAGTTTTCCCGTGACCGGCGCGGCAATTCCCGCACTCGCGAGGAGCTGGCCGAGGTCCGCGCTCTTGCACACAAGCTGCGCAGTCAGCGGCTGATCGGTGGGCAGCAGGTTGTTTGGATTCGCAAGATCGAGCGCGATGGATGCCTCGCCCTTCACGATTTCCTCGCGACCCATCGCGACGGACAGTTCGGAAAGATCGAGCCGGCCATCGCTCCAGTGGATGCGCCCGGCGAGCTTCGCCTTGTCGGCGAGCACGAGAAATTCATCGGTGTCGAATTGCGTTGGAGAATACGCGACGCCGAGACGGACTTCGTTCAGCAGCAGCGCATCGTGGCGCAAATTTTTCCCGGCGACCTTCAATTTTCCGGTATGCACCTTCTCGGAGATCCGCCCATCGCCCGACCAGTCGAACGTCAGCGCGCCGCCGAGTTTTGCGCGATGGCCGATGGCGGCCGAAATCGCGTCGAGCTTCCCGAGGTTCGCAAATGCGCCGTGCAGCTCGCCCGTGTACCTCATTGGAGCATTGAGCGCGACGCGGCCCGTCGCGGTGACTTCACCCGCGTCGGCGACAGTGAGGATCAGCGACTCCAGGATCGCCGCACCATTTTCCAATTTCACCTGTGCGCGGAATCCGCCGAGCGGTGTCTTGCCCAGCAGCAGCCCGGTGCCGTTCCCTTGGAGGTTTCCTGTAAGCTGCTTGCCGTCGAGCCGCAGGTTCCCCTTGGCGGTCACAGAGCCATTCAGCGCGGCACCATTCACGACGACTCCAAATTGCTCCAGCCGCGGCGCCGTGATCTGAACGTCCATGTCCGGCGATCCCTCGATGCCCGCGGCACCGGGCTTCAGTATCGCGCGGGCGGAGCCGGTGATGCGATTCTCGCCGCTCGTCGCGGTGAACTCGCTGATGCTCACATTCTGCCCGTCAAGTTTTCCATTCATTGAAATCGCATCCACGCGGATGCCGTGTGCGGCGATGCCTTTGGCATCGA
>JBDSAR010000096.1:0-7523 GCA_039922035.1 Chthoniobacteraceae bacterium | reverse complement strand
TCGCTCGGGATCACCTTGAGATACTGCGCGTCGTATTCAATCGGGCAACAAAGTGCAGCTTCGGACTTTCCGGCAGCGCGGGCATAGCGGTCACGGACCGCGGATTCGGTGTCAGGATTCATTTTGGTTCAACTCTATACGTCGGAAAAAGGCGGAATAGCTTACAAAGAATCAAACAATTCCCGGAAAATATACGTTCTCGGCAGGTGAACTCTTTCACGATTGCGACCGTGGCCGGCCTCATTGTGAAACTACGCGCTCCTGCCATGAGCGGCGATTACCCTGGTGGCCCAATCACGGTCACTTCGGCCCTGTAAGCGCCGAAAAGTGTGATGATGAGAGTGCCGGTGCGCTCACCGGCCTTGCGCCCATCGAGATGAATCGGGACCGCGGACGCCGCTCCGTCTGTTTTTACGACCGGCACTTGGATCAGCGGTGCCCTGTCCTTTCCATACACGCTGAGTTCCAGCACGCCGGCGTCCGATTTGGCAACGCCGAGGAAATAGGCCTCGACCTTCTTCTCCCTGCCATTTTCCGGCATGGCGAAGCTGCGCAATTTTTCTGGTGCGGTCGCGGCACCGTTCACGAACGGGACAACGTGGTGCATCCACAGGTGCCCCACCGCGACGACTTCCCTTCCCGCAGCAGCGAGCGTGTCCGGCGTCAGTTTTCGATCTGGCAGCGCGATCAACACGGTGTCCCATGAGGACATCACGCCACCGGGCTTTGTCAGATCAGGGTCCACGGGAAAAGGAGCGTCGGCGGGTGAACCGAGGGATGCGGTGACTCTTTGCGCGATCTTCGCCGCCACATACGCCGGGATCTGCTGGATTTCCTGCGCAATAGCAAACGCACCGATGAGGAGGAGCGAGGAGACGAGTTTCATCGCGAAGATGGTTCCGCTGCGCAGGGCGGCAGGAAAGGAGAATTCCCGCATGGACTTCCCAGCCAGTGGAAAACCATCGCTGCCGCCGTTCTCGAATAAAAATGACGTTGACGGTGTAAGGAATCCCCGGCTTTTCCGACTCATCCTCACGCTCGCTCCTTGGCATTGCCGGGATCACGCGAGTTTAATATCCGAACCATGAAAACCGCAACGAAGACCTTCCTGCTCTGCATCGTCCTGCTCGCCACCGCCGCATTCAGCCGCGGCGCGGAACCGTGGGAGGCCGAATACGGCAGGCTCCTCGCGCAATATGTCACACCCGCCGGCACCGTGAAATACATGGCGTGGAAAGCGAACGCCGCTGACCTGGCCTCACTGCAAAAGATCACCGATCAGATCGGAAGTGGCGGGCCGTCGGAAAAGTCGCGCGACGGACGCCTCGCCTTTCACATCAATGCCTACAATGCATGGATGCTGCGGACCGTCCTGGAGGCTTACCCGATCAAGTCCGTGCGGGACATCGCTCCGGACTTCGGCGTGTTTTCGCAGGCGCGCATCACGGTGGCTGGAAAGAAGGTGAGCCTGAATCACCTCGAAAAAAATATGCTGATCCCGGAATTCAAGGACCCGCGCATCCACGTCGCGATCAACTGCGCGAGCACGGGCTGCCCACCGCTGCTGAATGCGCCTTTCACCGCGGCAAAGGTCGGCGCACAGCTCGACGTGCAGTCAAAGGCGTTTGCGAACGGCAGCGGCGCGCAGGTGTCGGGTAAGAAAGCGCAGCTCTCAAAAATATTCGAGTGGTACGCCGCGGACTTCAAAGCATCCGGTGACGCGATTGGCTTTCTCAACAAGTATCGCTCCGAGCCGATTCCGAGTGGAGCAAAGCTCTCCTTCTCCGAATACGACTGGAGTCTGAATGACGCGAAATAGTGATGCAGTCGTCAGCGAATCATTTGCCTCTCTGCCAACTACCATGTATCCAAACCAAACTATGAAAACATTCCTCATGTTCCTCGGCATCGGTGCGATCTTTGCCGCTGCCACCGCCTGCGTCCTCCCGGGATCGAAAAAGGACAAAACGGCTCCGGTTCAAGCTCCCACCCCCTCGTCGGAATCCCGGCGCTAAAGTTCCGCATGACTCTCGCTCAGCAAGCTGCTGAGACTCGCGTGGCGCTTGCCGCCGCCTCGGCTCGGCTGAGCAAATCCATGCGCGGCCCCACGCAGTTCATGGGGAGGCAGATTGCGGGTTGCGGGGCAGTCATCGGCGCGATGCCGAAGTGCGATTTTTCCTGCACAGGCTGCTATCTCGGCGAGGAGGCGAACAAAGCGCGGCCCCGTTCGGTGGAGGAGATAAAGCAGCAGTTGCGCGAAATCCGCGCGTGGCTCGGTCCCGTCGGCAACGTGCAGATCACCGATGGCGAGGTCTCGCTCCGCAACGAGGATGAGGTGATCGCCCTCATCCGCTATGCGCGGGAAATCGGGCTGGTGCCTATGCTGATGACGCATGGCGAGACTTTCCGCCGCAAGCCCGGCCTGCTCGAACGTCTCATGGTCGAAGGCGGCCTGTCTGAGATCAGCGTCCACATTGACACCACACAACGCGGTCGGCGCGATCACTACGCCACGGCGCGCACCGAGCCGGTGCTCGATCCATTGCGCGCCGAGTTTGCCGACATGATCCGCGAGGCCCGGCGGAAGACCGGGCGGCCACTCACGGCTGCTTCCACCGTGACCGTCACGCGCGGAAATCTCGACGGCGTCGCGGGCATCGTGCGGTTTTTTCTCGCGCACGCCGACGCGTTCAAGATGGTGAGCTTTCAGCCGCTGGCGGAAGTTGGCCGCACGAATCCCGAACTGCGCGGAGTCACTCCCGATGAACTTTGGGCGCGGATCGCGGAGGGAACCGGCGACCCGGACATCCGTCGCGGCGAAGGCTGGCTCGGCCATCCCTCCTGCACGCGCTTCGTGCAGGGCGTGGCGGTGAACCGCGCAAAGGATGGCGGCCCACGGCTCGTGCCGATTTTCCGCCGTGATCAGCCGGACGAGATGCGCGCGCTGAACGAATACTTCGATCGCGCGGGCGGACTTTCCTTCCGACTCGACACCCCATCGCAGGCGCTCCGGCGTCTTGCGGGCTTTGCCATGAACCACGGAATATTTGCGCTGACCAGGCTGCTACCGCAGTTGATGAAGCTGTGCTGGCGCGCGGGAACTTTGCGCGCGAATTATTTTTCCATCGTGAGCCACCACTTCATGAGCGCCGCCGAGATCGCCACGCCGCTCGGGCAGGAACGGCTTGATGCGTGTGCGTTCCAGGTTCCCATCAATGGCGAACTTAAATCCATGTGCGCCGTGAACGCGCTGGGACTGCGGGAGGAATTCTATCGCTCAGGAAAACCCGCACTCGTCGAAGTGTGAACGCCTACGGATTTTTCGCCGCAGCCGGCGCCATCACGACCACGCTCTGGGTGCGACTGCACCATCGGCAAATGGGCCTCTCGGAAAATCAATTGTGGGCCGCGCTCTGGCTCATGATTGCGGGTGCGGTCGTCGGTGCGAAAGGCCTGTTCGTCGCGCTCGGATGGCATCACTACGCCTCGGGCGAACTGCGTTTCTGGGCGGACTTCGGCGCGGGGTTTGTCTTCTTCGGCGGGCTGCTCGGTGCTCTGTGCGTGGGCGGCATGTTTGCCATCTGGCAAAGGCTGAGCTTCTGGCGCGGTGCCGATTATTTCGCCGTGGCGCTGCCGCTCGGACACGCGATCGGCAGAGTCGGCTGTTACACGCAGGGCTGCTGCGGCGGACGCCCGCCGCATCCCGTGCAGCTTTACGAATCCGCCGGACTGCTGCTGATCGCGCTCGCGACGTGGCGAGTCCTGAAGTCGGTGGAAGCCGGCCGCATTTCGCGCGGCGTCGCGTTCTGCACGTACCTGATGCTCTACGGAATCCTGCGTCTCGCACTCGATCCGCTGCGCGCCGACGGACGCCCGGAGCGCTTCCTCGGCTTCTCGCATCAGCAGGGCATCGCACTGGGGCTGATGCTCGCTGGCGCGATTTTCTGGCGGTGGCGAATGCGGGTGCCGCCGGTGATCAACGATGCGGCGAGTCGTTCAGCGCCCAGTCGTATTTCGTGAACTTCACCGCGACATTTTGCGAAGCGCCGAGGGCGTCGCGCTGCGCCGCAGGCAGGTACGATTTCACGTAATTAGCGAGCGAGCCTGCGGCCCCGGTGAAGTCCGCCTCGTACCATTTGAAGATGGGCGAAAGGTGCAATGTGCGCGTGCCCGCATCGAAATGATTCTTCGCTGATTCAATGAGAAATTGCCGCGCCTGTTCATCGAGTTGCCGATTCAGCCGGGCTCCCGTGTAAGCCTTCGAGCGCAACGGCGGACACCCAATTGCCGCGCACACGAGCGCAAAATGAATGCGGGGCTCGCGGTATTCCACCCGGATGATTTTGTTTTCCAAATGTTCGAGCGACATGATTTGCCCGCCGAAGCGAACGCGCAGATCGCGCCACGCAGCGCCCGGCAGCACACCGATGCTGCGGATGCTGGTGAGCGGATAATGGTCCGTGATCAATTTCAGCGTCGCGGCGTTGTAGAGATTCAGCAGGCAGGCCAGCCGATCGGACTTCGGCAGTTTTCCAAATGCGGCAGGTGAAATTTTTGCCAAGTCATCGAGATAGCCGTCCAACTCCTCGGGATGCGCCTTGATCGCGGCGTAGTCCACGCGGGCGTCCTTCACGTATTTTTTCAAAAGCCCGTCGAGGCGCGAGTGCGATGGCGCGACTCGGTCGGCGGCAGACAATGTGGCGCAATTCAAAAGGACGGCGAAGATCGCGAGGAGGGTTTTTGTCATGGTCGTGATTGTTTTTCGGAAAGAGCATCCGTCCGTGGCCTTCGCGCGCCGGACGATTTTGGATGCGACATGGATCGCCACATTGCAAGCGCGCGAACAAATGACTGGCATGAAAGCGCCGTTGCGATTGGCTGCATTTTTCCAATGCCGCGCGAACGCCTGATCCTCTTCACTCGCTATCCGGTCGCTGGGAAGGCGAAGACGAGACTGATCCCGGCGATCGGCGCGGAGGCAGCGGCTGACACGCAGCGCGAACTCACGGAACTCACGCTGCACCGCGCAACGTCCGTCGCCATCGTCCGCGGTGTCGCCGTCGAAGTGCGCTATGACGGCGGCGATGCAAAGCTCATGCACGATTGGCTCGGCCCGATGCCTCGCTACACGCCCCAGGGCGAAGGCGACCTCGGCCAACGCCTCGCCCGCGCTGCGCAGGAAGCCTTTGGTGAAGCCGCCGAGAGTGTCGTCATCATCGGCGCGGACTGCCCGCGGCTGGATGAAGGCATCCTGCAAAATGCCTTCGCTGCGCTGCGCGAGAACGACGTGGTTTTCGGCCCCGCGCAGGACGGCGGCTACTATCTCGTCGGCCTGCGCAAGCCGATGCCCGTTTTGTTTCGAGGCATCGCGTGGAGCACCAGCCGCGTGCTCGCCGAGTCGCTGAACATCGCGCGATCGAACGGCTGCGAACCCGCGCTGCTCGCCCCTTTGCCCGATGTGGATGAGCCCGCCGACCTCGCCGACTGGCGGACATTGCAAGCTGAACTTCAGCGCGTCTCGGTCATCATCCCCACACTGAACGAAGCCGCGCATCTCCCCAAAACCCTGCGCCACGTCTCCGCCGCCAAGCCGCACGAGATCATCATCGCCGACGGAGGCAGCACCGATGTATCCCTCGACATCGCCACGGAAGCCAGCGCGCGCATCGTTCACTCCGAACGCGGGCGCGGAGTGCAGATGAACGCAGGCGCAAGCACGGCAACCGGTGAACTGCTCTTCTTCCTCCACGCCGACACGCTGCCGCCTCCAGGCTATCCCGATGCGATCCGCGAGACGCTCAGGCATCCGCAAAACATCGCCGGAGCCTTCCGTTTTTCTCTGCGCGAGCCGAGGCCCGCCGGCGCGGCGTTCATCGAAAATTTCACCGAATGGCGCAACAAGTGGCGTCCTCTTCCATACGGCGATCAGGGCATCTTCATCCGCAGGCCGGCATTCGAGGCTCTCGGACAGTTCCCAAAGTGGCCGATGCTTGAGGACATCGAATTCATCCGCCACGCGAGACGTCACGGGCGCATCATCATTCATCCCGCTGCAGTCCGAACTTCCGCCCGCCGCTGGCAGCAGCACGGCACGATGCGCACCTTCCTCCGTCATCAGATGATCCTCCTCGGCTATTACGCCGGTGCCTGGCCATCGCGCGGGCATCGCTGCCGGTAGTGCCGGTGACTGCTGCGGTGAATCGGGGCCACATGGACACATCGGCAAATCTGATCTCGGTGGGTTCCACGGAGCACTTCTCCGCAGTTTCAAATCGGCAAAATTGCTCACGAAACCTTGTCTTGGTTGATGCAACGACATCGGCTTTGAGAATGCGCGCCGCCCCTCGGGCGGAAGATATCCGCAAACCCGGAGAAAGAGTGTCCGCCTCTCCCCGACAAATCTGGGGCCTTGAGTCCGTCGCACCGGCTTCGGTCCCCGCTACTTCTCCGACATCCGCCTCGCGATGAACTCGGCGACCTTGGGGATCTTGCACGCGGTGAGCGCTTCGGCGGCCCAGGCGGGGTCGGCGGCGACGATGGGTTCGGCGGCATACCAGTACATGAGCGGAAGGTTGTGGTCGTCCTTGTCCTCCTCGTGCGCGAGCAGCGCGAGGACGATGGGCTTGCGCTGCTCGACCGTCAGCCGCTGGCACGCGCTCGCGAGCGCGAGGCGAACGATGGGGCTCAATTTTGCCCCTGCATTGCTTGCAAGTGCTTGCGCCCACCCATCGCGCACTTGGTCAATTTCAGCCCCGAACTGAATCATCAGACTCAACCACTCTGGCGGTTGCTCCTCTGCCTCCTTGTTCGAGAAAACCCATTCGCGGAGCAAGCTAAGCGAATGCCCAGTCAGCAAGTCGCGAAGCCGTGGCTTCACATTGTTCAGGAATACACTGCCGTTGATTTCAACGGCAGTCAGCAAGTCACGAAGCTGTGGGTTCACCTTGACTCCATGAAGTAAAGCATGGCCCTGCACGTCCGGAATACTGCGCTCTTGGAGTTTTAGCCTCGCACTCCGGGCCTCTCGCTCATCTCCGGTCATGGAACGAATCATTAGATCCGGGTTGCCCATTTTTGCTAAATCCACCGCCTTCACGATCTGCCCCTTCCTCCCCAGCCGGAAAATCCTCCCCGTCGTGTAGTCGTGCGCCTCGCGGCGGGGGTTGTGGCATTGGTTCAGGTCATACCAGTCAATCATGAACAGCGTGCCGTCGGGGCCTTCGCGGAGGTCCACGATCTGGCTGGCCTTGTCGTGGAAGGCGATGAAATTCGCGCCGTGGTGCGCGACATAGCCGCTGCCTTTCCGCTCCAGCACGTCCATGTTGATGCGCGCGCCGTGGATGTTGTTCATGAGCACATTGCCGCGGATGCCCTCGGGCCAGCTCGGGTGCTGCGTGATGCACAGGCCGGCGTGCGCGTGGCCGCCGCCCGCGGCGTCGCTCTTGTTGTTGCCCGCGTGCGGCGTCGCGCCGAGGTAATGGCGGTGGTCGGCGATGGTCTTGATGTCGTCGTAAGTGTGCGCA
>JBDSAR010000095.1:0-1573 GCA_039922035.1 Chthoniobacteraceae bacterium | reverse complement strand
CGCCCGTGTCCATCGCGGGCGGCGAAGTGCTCACGCGCCGCCAGGCATTCCAGCCGTTCCTCGAAGCGCGTGCGTTCGACATCGTGCAGCCGGACGTGACGAAAGTCGGCGGCATCAGCGAGGAGCGCCGCATCGCGTGGATGGCGCAGGAGCACGGCGTGCGTTTCATCCCGCACGGTTGGAACACCGCGGTCGGTCTTGCTGCTGACTTGCAACTCGCGTCCGCATTTTCCTGCACAGACCTCGTCGAATATCTCACCGGCTCGCCGTTCATTGATGAAATCACCGTCGGCGGCTGGAAGCTTGATGCCGACGGAATGCTCGCGATTCCCACGAAGCCCGGCCTCGGCCTCGAACTCGATCCTGACGCGCTGAAGCGATACACGGGCGGCGAAAAGCTACTGTAGCAAGACGCGCCGTCACCTTTCCTGCCCCGACACTCCTCCCCCTATGCGCAACCTCATTCCACTCCTCATGGCCACAGTCCTGACCTCCACCGCCGCACGCGCGGATGAACCGCTCGTCTTCATCTCCGCGTTCGCATCCGGGGAAAAGGCGAGCATCACCGCGTTTCAGTTCAACACAAAGTCCGGCGCGCTGAAGCCGCTGCACCGCACCACGGACATCCAGAATCCATTCTTCCTTGCGCTTTCGCCGGACGGAAAATTCCTCTACTCGATTGATGCGAGAAAATTCGGTGGAACGGAGAACGAGGATGTCGCGGCGTTCGCCATTGAGGGCCGCACGGGCCAGCTCCGGCGGCTGAACAAGCAATCCTCGCGCGGCACGGCGTCGTGCTACCTCGATGTGGATGCCACGGGAAAAACGGTGACAGTGGCGAACTATTCCACGGGCAGTGTCGCCGCGCTGCCGGTGCAAAAGGACGGTTCGCTCGGGGAGGCGGTTTCGTTCGTGCAGCACAGCGGCTCCAGCGTGGATCAGGACCGGCAGAAAGGCCCGAATGCGCACAGCATCGTGGTGAGCCCCGACAATCGCTTCGCCATCGCTGCGGATCTCGGGATCGACAAGATCCTCATCTATAAACTCGATGCTGCCGCTGCGAAACTGACGCCGAACGAAGCGCAACCCTTTGCAAAAATGCAGCCCGGCTCCGGCCCGCGGCACCTCACCTTCCATCCGAACGGAAAGCGCGTGTATGTGATCAACGAACTGAAGAACACCGTCACCTTCCTCGACTACGCCGCCGACGCGGGCACGCTCACCGAGCGCCAGACGATCTCCACGCTGCCCGCGGATTTCACCGGCAAGAGCGCCTGCGCCGATTTGAAAATCACGCCCGACGGCAACTTTCTCTACGGCACCAATCGAGGCCACGACAGCATCGCCGCCTATCGCATCGGCGATGATGGGAAGCTCACGCTGCTCGCCATCCACCCCAGCCTCGGCAAAGGACCGCAAAACCTCCTCATCACACCCGACGGGCGGTGGTTGCTCTGCGCGAACATGCCTGGCAACAGCGTGGTGGTCTTCCAGATCGATGCGAAGACGGGCGGCCTCACAGCCACAGGAGAGCCGATCGCCATGCCGATGCCCTCGTGCATTCGATGGCTGC
>JBDSAR010000094.1:0-2017 GCA_039922035.1 Chthoniobacteraceae bacterium | reverse complement strand
CCAGACCGAGGATCGGGTGGCTGCCCCAGCCGATGTCACCGGTCTCGTGGCCAGGATGACCGGGATGAGCGTGGGCGGCTGCGGTGCTGAGGACGAGGATGGCGATGAGATTTTTCATGCGGTGACTTTTAGAGCGGAGCAGCGTGCGGATGAAAACCACGAATAGCGTCCGCCGTCAGCGGCTGACGGGTTTTGCGTGCTGTGAATTCGTGGTTCATCAGACGGTGAGATGCGCTTGCACAACTGCATCGGTGAGTTCGGCCACGCGGCCTCCGGCGACGACGACTCCGCGGTCCATGATGGCAAACACGTCCGCGAGTTCGCGGCAGAAATCGAGATACTGCTCGACGAGGAGGATGCTCATCTTCGCCTCGCCGCTGAGACGCTTGAGCGCGGAGCCGATCTCGTCGGCGAGCCGGCTTCCATCCGGCTGCTGCTTGCGGAGTTGGTCAATGCACTCGGCAAAACGATTGAACATCGCCGGGTGCTTCCCGATTCCTTCGCGGATCAGCACGTTGATGGTCTCGCTCGCCTCGGAAAGCAGCGGGGAATCCGGCGTGCCTTCGTTGCGATACGTCTTCAGCGACTGATTGATTTCGGCGAGAAGGCCGGGTTCGTCGTGGTGTCCGCCTCGACGGAGAAGTTTGATGGCCTCGCCGATCTGATCGATGATGTTCGGCTGAATGCCCTCGGTCGGTTCATCGAGGATCAGGATTTTCGGTTCGGTGAGCATCGCGCGTCCGATGGCGAGTTGCTGCTGTTGTCCGCCCGAAAGCATGCCGCCTTTGCGCGGGAGGAACTCCTTCAGGATCGGAAACAGGCTGAAGACGCGGTCGAGGCTGCCATTCATTTTTTTCCCGAGCGCGATCGCGCCGATGCGCAGGTTTTCCTCGACGGTGAGTTGCGGGAAAATGTCGCGACCTTGCGGAACGTAGCCGATGCCTGCGGCGGCGCGCGCATCCGGCGAGAGTTTCGTGATGTCCTTTCCGTCGAGCGTGATTTTGCCGGCACTCGGTTTCATCACGCCGACGATGCTGCGCAGGGTCGAAGTCTTGCCGACGCCGTTGCGACCCATGAGGCAGAAGACCTGATTGTCCGGCACTTCAAAATCCACGCCGCGCAGGATGCGGCTGCCGCCGATGGAAAGTTCGAGATTGGAGACGGTGAGCATGTCAGTTTGAACCGCCAAGACGCCAAGGTGCCAAGAGAGGCAGAGGGCGGTAACGGTGTTTGCAAAGTTCCAGCATCGTGGCGTCTTGGCGTCTTGGCGGTGAAATCATGCAGTCCTCGCTTTGCGTCCGAGGTACACCTCTTTGACGCGTTCGTTGTTCTGCACTTCATCCACCGGGCCTTCGCAGAGGATGCTGCCCTGATGCAGCACGGTCACTTTGCGGCCCGCGGCGATCTGGCGGACGAAAACCATGTCGTGCTCGATGACGACGATTGTATGTTTGCCGGCGAGGCTCAGGAGCAGTTCGCCGGTCTTGTGCGTTTCCTCGTCGGTCATCCCGGCGGCGGGCTCGTCCACGAGGAGGAGCTTCGCGTTTTGCGCGAGGAGCATTCCGATTTCGAGCCACTGCTTCTGTCCGTGAGCGAGTGCGCCGGCCTTCCAGTCGCGCTGCTTTTCTAGGTTGATGATCTGCAAGACTTCCTGCAGCCGCGCGCGCTCCATGCTTGTCGTCTTGTGAAAGAGGCTCGCGAAGACGCCGCGGCTCCCTTCGAGACTGAGGACGAGATTTTCCCAGACCGAGTGATCGATATAGACGGTGGGTGTCTGAAATTTCCGCCCGATGCCGAGCCGGTAAATCTCATACTCGTTCATCCGAGTGAGATCGTGCGTGGCTTGGAACTCGATTTTTCCCGTGTCGGGTTTCGTGCGGCCGGTGATGAGATCGAGGAAGGTTGTCTTGCCCGCGCCATTCGGACCGATGACGGTGCGCAGCTCTCCCTCATCGAGGTAAAAGTTGAGGTTCGTGATCGCCTTGAAGCCGGAGAACTCCTTGTTCACGCCCTCGGC
>JBDSAR010000093.1:0-6056 GCA_039922035.1 Chthoniobacteraceae bacterium | reverse complement strand
CGCTTTGACCAAGGCATCGCCGCCGAGGCGAAGGCCGCCGATCCGTGGGCACGCACACATGACCGCATCTGGCTTGGCGGAGAATTTTGGGCGAATCCGATGGAGGACTGGCGCGTCGTCGGTGGGGCGGCGGAATGCCAGAGCATGGGCGGCAATCGCAGCGTCCACTCGATCACGCATCAGATCACGAATGGTGCGGGAACTTTCGCGATGAGCGTGCGGGTGCGTCAGGTGGAGACGAAGGGCAGGGATGGCGGCGCGGGATTTCGCATCGGTGTTCGCAGTGAAATCAATGAGCACCGCAGCAATTGTTTTGCGAACAAGGGACTCGACGCCGGCATTTCCGGGA
This sequence comes from Chthoniobacteraceae bacterium, assembly GCA_039922035.1. Classification (GTDB taxonomy): domain Bacteria; phylum Verrucomicrobiota; class Verrucomicrobiia; order Chthoniobacterales; family Chthoniobacteraceae; genus SXWH01. Next base: position 5,707 of record JBDSAR010000093.1, on the reverse strand, counting down.
ATGAATTGCGGCTCGGTCCGCAGACTGCCGCGACTAGCGGCGCGGACATCACCAAGGGCGTGGTGCTTCATCTTTCCGGCACGCCGGATGGCAGTCAGATGGCGCTCACGCTCGAAGCGAGGTCGCCGGAGACGGGCGCGGTGCTGGGCAAAGTGTCGCACAAGGTCGCGGCTGAGATGCTGCTCGGAAACGTGGCCCTGGTCAGTGGCTATGCGGGCGACGGCGTGGTGGGCACGAAGGGCAACAGGAAAGGCAAGGCCGCGGCCGGCGACAGTGGAGCGCGGCATTCATTCAGCGCGTGGACGATGGAGGGCGATGCCTTCACTGTGCGCGCAGAGCAGCGGTTCGGGCCGATCCTGTGGTCGATGTATTCGCTGAGTGATTCGCGCACGGACGAAGGCTTCGTGATGAAGATTAGCGCGCTCACGGGACCGCTGGGCGCGAACGACAGCAAGGCGGTGGAATTGCAGGTGAAGCGCGGCGGCGCGTGGCAGTCGCTCGGCGAAGCGAAGCTCGATCCCGATGCGTGGGTGGCGACCTTCCGCATTCCGAAGTGGGATGAGAAAATGGCGGCGCAGTTCAAATTGATCTACCGCGAGAAGCATCGCGACGGCACCGAGACGCCCGACGAATGGACCGGCACGATCCGCTCGAATCCCGCGGGCCGTCCGCTCCGCATGGCGGCGATGACCTGCCAGAACGACTACGCATTCCCCTATGAGCCAGTGGCGAGGAACGTCGCGAAGATGGATCCCGACCTCGTGTTTTTCTCCGGCGATCAGATCTACGAAAACCACGGCGGCTTTGGCATCATCCGCGATCCCGCCGGGCCGGCGATTCTGAACTACCTGCGGAAGTTCCATCAGTTCGGGTGGTCCTTCCGCGAGGTGATGCGGCACGCGCCCACGCTGTGCCTGCCGGACGATCACGACGTCTTCCAAGGCAACGTCTGGGGCGAGGGCGGTGCAAAGATGAAGTCCGATGGTGATGACGGTGCATCATCGCGGGGCGGTTATCGTGAACCGGCGCAGATGGTGAATGTGGTCCACCGGACGAACGTTGCGCATCATCCCGATCCGTTCGATGCGACGCCGTGCCTGCAGGACATCAGCGTGTATTACGGCGACATGGTGTATGGCGGCGTGAGCTTTGCCATCATCGCCGACCGGCAGTGGAAGAGCGGACCCGACCGCGTGAACACCGGCAGCGGCCGCGCCGATCACGTGAAGGATGCAAACTTCGACTGCCTCGCGCTCGACCAGCCGGGACTTGTCCTGCTTGGCGAGCGGCAGGAGGCTTTTCTGAAAAAGTGGGCGCAGGACTGGCGCGGACACACGCTGAAGGCGGTGCTGAGTCAGACCGTGTTCGCCGCAATCGCCACGCACCACGGCGGATTCGATGGCTACCTGAAGGCCGACCTCGATTCCGGCTCGTGGCCGCAGACTGCGCGCAATCGCGCCGTCGAGATCCTGCGCCCGTCAATGGCGCTGCACATCAACGGCGATCAGCACCTCACCACCCTCGCGCAGTACGGCGCAGGGAAGCAGCGCGACAGCATTTGGTCCTTTTGCACCCCCGCCATCGCCGCAGGCTACCCGCGCTGGTGGCGCCCCGATGAACTCGCCATGCCGCACGCGAATCGCCCGAAGCACGGCCTGCCCGATACCGGCGAGTATCTCGATGGTTTCGGCAACCGGGTCTATGTCTATGCCGTGGGAAATCCCGTCGTGGGCAAGGCGCCGAACCGCTACGAGAAGGCGCACGAAAAAGGCAGCGGCTTCGGCTTCATCACCTTCGACACGGCGAAGAAGACCTACACCGTCGAGTCCTTCCGCTTCCTCATCGATTCCGCCGACGGCAAGGCGTCGAACCAGTTCCCCGGCTGGCCCGTCACGATCCAGCAGGCGGAGAACCGCGGGGAGAATGTGCTCGGCTAAAGTTGGAATCCGAAGCGGGAACCAAAGCGAGCGAACCAGACCATCCCATAAAAATGAACCACCTCATCAATCTCCTCACCGCGCTCATCATGGTGCCGCTCAGCACCCTTTCCGCTGCGCAAAAACCGGATTCAGCGGGCAAGCCGAACATCGTCTTTCTGCTCATTGACGATCTCGGATTTGCCGACTGCGGCTTCAATGGTGGGAAGGACATCCACACGCCGAACATCGACAGGCTGGCGCGCGAAGGGGCGATTCTGGATTCGCTCTACGTGCAGCCGGTTTGCTCGCCGACGCGCGCGGCGCTGATGACCGGACGCTACGCCACGCGCACGGGCGTCTATACCATCGTGCGTCCGCACGCGACGTGGGGGCTGCCGCTCGCGGAACGCACGCTGGCGAATGCACTGAAGGACGCGGGATATGCGACGGCGATCACGGGCAAGTGGCACCTCGGGGAATTCGAGCCGGCGTATCTGCCGATGGCGCGCGGGTTCGATCATCACTACGGGCACTACTTCGGCATGATCGACTACAACACACACATGCGCGGCAAGGATCTCGACTGGTATCGCGATGGGAAGCAATTGAAGGAGGAGGGCTACAGCACGCATCTCATCGCGCGCGAGGCGTGCCGCACGATCGCGGAGAAGGACAAAGGGAAGCCGCTCTTCCTCTACGTGCCGTTCAATGGCGTGCATGGCCCGCTGATGGTGCCGGATGAATATCTGAAGCCGTACGGCGATCTCAAAGGCGCGCGGCAGAAGCTCGCGGGCATGCTGGCGGCGGTGGACGAGGCCATCGGGCAGATCGTAGCGGCGTTGGAAAAGAGCGGTCAGCGCGAGAACACGCTCATCGTTTTCTCCAGCGACAACGGCGGCCCGAAGCCCGGCGACAACACGCCGTTGCGCGGCTTCAAGGGCAGCATCTGGGAAGGCGGCGTGCGCGCGTGCGGCTTTGTGAACTGGCCGGGAAAAATCGCGGGCGGCATGCACATCAAGCAGGCGATGCACACCGTGGACTGGTATCCCACGCTCGTGAAACTCGCCGGCGGATCGCTGGAGCAGACGACGCCGCTCGATGGCAAGGATGTGTGGCCGATGCTCACGCAGGGCGCGCCTTCGCCGCACGAAGCGATCCTATCCGTACATTCTCCCACGAGCGCCGCGGTGCGGATGGGGGATTGGAAGCTGATGATGAACGGCGCCGACCACGACAGCGAGGACGCCGCCGAAGATGCGCCGAAGAAAACGGCGAAAGGGAAAGGCGCAGCGAAAGGCGACAAAGTGGAACTCTACAACCTCGCTACCGACATCGGCGAAACGACGGACCTCGCAGAAAAGGAACCCGAACGCGTCGCGAAGATGCGCGCGACGCTCGGAGAGTTGCTCAAGAACGCAGTGGCGCCCGGCCAGATGAATCACGAAGCCGAGGCGACGATTTCGCCGAAGAAGGCAAAGGCGCAGCAGTAAAGCCGACTATCCATGCCGAACCCACTCTCATCATGAAACGCATCCTCACCATCATCACTGCTTTCATCGCAATCCTCCTCGTCCCCTGTGCCTCTGCGGTCGAAGGCAAACCGAACATCGTCCTCATTTTCATCGACGACATGGGCTATGCGGACATCGGGCCTTTCGGAAACAAGGAACTGCGCACGCCGCACCTCGACAAGTTTGCCGCGGAGGGGCGGAAGTTCACGAGCTTCTACGCCACGCCGGTGTGCTCGATGTCGCGCGCCTCGCTGATGACCGGCTGCTACAATGTGCGGGTGTCGATTCCCGGCGTGCTTTTTCCGAAGAGCAACATCGGGCTGCACCCGGACGAGATCACGCTCGCCGAAATCGTGAAGCCGAAGGGCTACGCCACGATCGCGATCGGCAAGTGGCACCTCGGGCATCATCAGGAATTCCTGCCGACGAAGCAGGGCTTCGACTCGTATTTCGGCATCCCCTACAGCAACGACATGACGCTCGACACGGTGAACGCGCGCTTTGCGAAGGACTGCGTTTTCCGCGACGGCATGACGGAGGAAAAGGCGCGCAAGGAAGCCATCAAGCACACGGTCCCGCTCGTGCGCGACACGGAGATCGTCGAGTATGCCGCGGATCAGGACACGCTCACGAAGCGCTACACCGAGGAGGCCGTGAAGTTCATCCGTGCGCACAAGGACGGGCCGTTCTTCGTCTATCTGCCGCACACGATGATCCACAATCCGCTCGCCGCTTCGGAGGCATTCAAGGGCAAGAGCAAGCTGGGTCTGCTCGGCGATGCGATCGAGGAGATCGACTGGTCCGTCGGCCAGATCATGGCGGTGTTGAAGGAACTCAAACTCGACGACAACACGCTCGTCATCTTCACGTCGGACAACGGCCCCGCCGGTCGCGCTGCGCCGCCATTCCGCGGCAACAAAGGCACCACCTGGGAAGGCGGCGTGCGCGAACCGTGCATCATGCGCTGGCCGGGCAAAATTCCCGCGGGCACGACGTGCGAGCAATTCGCCGGCAACATCGACATGCTGCCGACCTTCGCAAAACTCGTCGGTGCCGACGTGCCGAAGGATCGCGTGATCGACGGACGCGACATCACGCCGATGATGTTGGAAGCCAAGCCCGGCCCCGCGCGCGACACGCATCTCTACTTCGCCGGGAACGGCAGTCTCAGCGCCATCCGCCAGGGGCAGTGGAAACTTTTCCTCCTGCCAGGACAGGGCGGAGGCAAAGGCGCGCAGGTGAAGAAGGACGCCGCGAAGGAGAAGAAGAAGGCGAACAAAGCCGCGGGAACGGATGCCGATTCCGGTGAGTTTACGCTCTACGATCTCGCCACGGATCTCGGTGAGACGAAGGACGTATCCGCCGAACATCCGGAGGTCGTTGCGAAACTAAAAGCAGAAGCCACGCAACGCGAAGCCGAGATTCACCTGCACCAGCGGCCCGCCGGCGAACACAAGGAGACCAAATGAAAGTGCGGCTCGTTATCCGCATCGTTGTTGCGCTGTCGTCCTTTCTGCTCAGCACACTTCATGCGGCTGAGGCGAAACCCAACGTCCTCTTCATTCTCGCCGACGATCTCGGTTGGGCGGACACGACGCTCTACGGGCACACCAAATTCTACAAGACGCCGAACATCGAGCGGCTCGCAAAACGCGGCATGACTTTCACGCACGCGTATTCGGCGAGTCCGCTGTGTTCGCCGACGCGGTCGGCAGTTCTCACGGGGCTGAGCCCGGCGCGCACGGGCATCACTACGCCGAACTGCCATGTGCCGCAGGTCGTGCTGGAGGTGACGACGGGCAAGAAGGCGGCACCGGATCAAAAGGCGATCCAGCCGCAGCCGGTCACGCGATTGAAGACGGACTATCACACGCTGTCGAAGTCGCTGAAGGACGCGGGCTATGCGACCGGGCACTTTGGAAAATGGCATCTCGGGCCGGAGCCGTATTCGGCTTTGCAGCAGGGTTTCGATGTGGACTTGCCGCATTGGGCAGGGCCCGGACCGGCGGGCAGCTATGTTGCGCCGTGGAAGTTCAAGGACTTCGACGCCGATCCCGGCGAGCCGAATCAGCACATCGAGGATCGCATGGCGAAGGAAGCCGTCGCCTTCATCGAGAAGCACAAGGCTGGGCCGTTCTATCTGAACTATTGGATGTTCAGTGTGCATGCGCCGTTCGATGCGAAGAAGGCGCTCATCGAAAAATATCGCGCCAGCGTGGACCCGAAAGACCCCCAGCGCAGTCCCACGTATGCGGCGATGATTGAGAGCATGGACGA
>JBDSAR010000092.1:0-2859 GCA_039922035.1 Chthoniobacteraceae bacterium | reverse complement strand
CCGAGCGTCTTCGCTGCACGTTTGTCGCCGGTGCTGCGCAGATGGCGCGGGACGGCGAGCGTGACGCCCGTCTTCACCTCCTCCATCGCCTTGTCTATTCCGACATACGCGCGGTTCGATTTCGGCGCGGTGGCGAGATACACCGTGGCGTGCGCGAGCGTGATGCGCGCCTCGGGCATGCCGATGAATTCGACTGCCTGCTGCGCAGCGACGGCGATGGGCAGGCCCTGCGGATCGGCCATGCCGATGTCTTCACTCGCGAGGATGACGAGCCGGCGCGCGATGAAGCGGATGTCCTCGCCAGCGTAGAGCATCTTCGCGAGCCAGTACAGCGCGGCATCTGGATCGCTGCCGCGCACGCTTTTGATGAATGCGGAGATCGTGTCGTAGTGCCCGTCGCCGGTGGCGTCGTACACGACGGATTTTTTCTGGATGCTTTCCTCGGCGACGAGCTTTGTGAAATGCACCACGCCACGCGCGTCGGGCGGCGTCGTGAGCACGCCGACTTCGAGCGCATTCAGCGCCTTGCGCGCATCGCCATCCGCGATCGTGGCGAGGTGGGAAAGTGCGTCGTCGTCCGCGATGGTTCCGTGTGCGCCGAGTCCGCGCTCTTCGTCCGCAAGCGCGCGGCGCAGCACGGACGCGATGTCCGCAGGCGCGAGCGGCTCGAGTTGGAAGACCTGCGAGCGCGAGACGAGCGCGCTGTTCACGTAGAAGAACGGATTCTCCGTCGTCGCGCCGATGAGCCGCACGGTGCCGCGCTCGACATCCGGCAGCAGCACGTCCTGCTGCGCCTTGTTCCAGCGGTGGATTTCGTCCACGAAAAGGATGGTCTTCTGCCCCGTGTTCGCGAGCCGGTTTGCCGCGGATGCGACGACTTTCCGCAAGTCCGCGATGTTGCTCTCCACGCCGCTCAGTCGCTCGAAGCGCGACTTCGTCGCGAGCGCGATGATCTGTGCGAGCGTGGTCTTCCCCGTACCCGGCGGACCGAAGAGGATGATGCTCGCGATGCGGTCCGCCTCGATCGCGCGCCGCAGCAATTTCCCCGGCCCGAGGATGTGCTGCTGACCCGAGTATTCCTCGAGCGTGCGCGGCCGCATCCTCTCCGCGAGCGGCGCGGCAGCCGCGGTCGCGTCGGATTTGGTTTCGGTGAGATCAAAAAGGTCGGCCACGTGCGGATGATAGGTTGCGCGCCGGAGATCGCATCCATTTTCCTGTGCAGAAAAAATGTACCCGCCTTTTTCCGTCAACGGCTACGGAGAATGCGCGCGATACGATGGCGAGTTCCCTGCCGGGTCTGACGCAGCAGCTTCCCACTCCGGACTTACCGCGTGTTCACCGGGTAACCCGGCTTCTCCTCAAACATGCGGATGTTCGGGCTGCTGTCCCCGTCGTAATTCCGGTAGCGGGACTTCCCCTTCTTCCCGCTCGTGCAGCCGGTGATGAACAGGGTGACGATGGCGGCGAGGCAGGGGAGGATGAGTTTCACGAGGGAGAACATAGCCGGGACGGAGGACAAATGCCAAAGATGAATCCGCGTGCCGCCCTCGCGCTTCCGCGTGACTTTGCGGACTTCGGAAGGTGCCCGGAAATATTTTACCAAAGCGGATTTTTTGCCTCGATCCGACGCGATGACAGGCATGTCATCGTGCTATGAACTCAATGCGCCCCCTGCGTCGGAGACTTTCATGGGAGCCGGTTTCCTTTCGCCCGGTGGCAGAGTGACTCTGCTGATCTCGCTCGCGCTGCTCCTCATTTTCTCCGGGTGCAAAAAGGCATCTCCCTCCGCTGCCGCGCCGCCGAATCCCGTCGCTTCCAAGCCGGCGACGGCAGCGCGATCACTTACTGGCATCGCGCGATCATTTGCTGCGGATCATCCCGATGGGGATCTGACCGTGCTCGGCGGGACGCTGCACATCGTGGCGGAGGATGTCGTCGTGGCGGGTTCCAAGCTGCGCGTGACACGGCACCTCGCTCCCGATCCGTCGTCCGGCGGAGCGCTTGGAAATGGCTGGCGTCTGAATTGGGAGACGCAACTCACCCGCGCCGAAGATGGCCGGGATGCCATCCTGCTCGATGCCGGCGGCGTGGCGGTGTTTTTGAAGGATGGCGCGCAGCTCACGGCCAAGGGCGTCGGGACGCTCGCACTCTCGCCGGAACGTGCGGTGCTCTCGCGTGTGGATGGCGGAACGGATACATTCGATCCTGCGTGACGTCTGATCGAACGTCGCTTGGGAAGTAATGCCGCGACGCTGCGCTATGATGAAAGCGGACGGCTCGCGGAGATCGCCGCCAGCGATGGCGGCTCGATCAAATTTCGGCATCACGCATCCGGGCGCATGGTGGAGGCGCAGGCGAGTGACGGCTCCTGGGCGCGCTACGGATATGCAGATATCCCGCTGCCCACAGGCCCCACGGCGGTATGGACATTTGCCTACAATGGAGCGGGACGGCTGGCGGTGCTGAACGGCGCGGCGGCCGGCGAGACTCGCTTCGCCTACGATGCCACCGGCAGGGTCACTTCCCGCTCGTGGGCCGGCGGATTTGCGGAACGCTTCGACTACGATGATGCAAAGCGCAGCATCCGCCACACGGACACCGAAGGCCGCGTGACGGCCTCGCAATGGAGCGCCGATCGCCGGCAGTTGACGATGACGGATGCGAGCGGTGCGAAAGCCGTTCACGAGTTCGACGCCTCGGGCGCGCTGGTCGCCATCACGGGTGAAAAAGGGCGTGCCACTTTTGCCTATGACACACAGGCGCGGCTCGCCGAGATCACGGGCCCGGATGGCGGCGTGCAGCGCATCGCGTATCTCGGTGCGACGAAGCTGCCGGCATCCATCACCGGGCCGCAGGGGA
>JBDSAR010000091.1:0-3647 GCA_039922035.1 Chthoniobacteraceae bacterium | reverse complement strand
GGTATCTGACTCGGGGCAAATTCTCGGAGACGAAATTCGACCTTGAATGCCACGCGGAATCCGCGCGCACATTTTCGACGGTTTGCGCGGATGCGGGCTACTACCATTTCCCGATTGAAAAACGGATTGGCGGATTGTGTGCGCAGGTGCCGGATCATTTCCGTTTCGGGTTCAAGCTCACAGATGAAATCACGTTCAAGAATTTCACAAGGAAGGATGCTAACGGCGAAAAAATGGATGCCACTCGCCATGCCGCGCCGTCATGTGGCAGTCTCCACGGCATGAAGCGTCTCTTCTCCGCCTTCCTTTTGCTGGTTTCACTCGTCTGCACCGCCCCCGGCGATCCCATCCCAGCGAAGGATCGCATCGTCATCCTCATCAGCATCGACGGCTTTCCCGCGTGGATTTGGAAAGATCCGAATCTCGTCATCCCGAACCTCCGCAAGCTCGCGGCGAGCGGTGCCGTGGCCGAACGGATGACCGTATCCAATCCGTCCATAACTTGGATTAACCACACCACGCTCGTTACCGGCGTGAACCCGCAGAAGCATGGCGTCCTTTTCAACGGCCTGCTGATCCGAGGCGGCCCGACTGATCCGCTCGCGCTCGAGCCGTGGCGGGACAAGGCCGAACTGGTCCGCGTGCCCACGGTTTACGATGTGGCATTCAAGGCCGGGCTGAAGACCGCGCAGGTGGACTGGGTGGCGATTCTGAACTCCGGCACGGTCTCGCACGAGTTCCTCGAAATCCCGAAGCCCGGCGGCGCGACCGAGCGCGAGATGGTCGCTGCGGGCCTTGTCTCCGTGGAGGACATCCGCGACTGGACGAAAGGCCGCACCATCGTCTGGCGCGACGCGGTGTGGACGAAGGCCGCGTGCCACATTGTCGAGGCGCATAAGCCGAACCTGCTCCTCTTCCACCTGCTCACCACCGACGCGGTGAATCACGCCAACGGCCCCGGCAGCATCGCGAGCTACGCGGCCTACGCCTATGCGGACCGGCTCATCGGTGACTTGCTCGATTCTGTTGCACACGCCGGCCTCCGTGATCGCGCGACGATCGTGGTTGTGACGGATCACGGCTTCAAGAAAGTGCAGAAGGCCACCCACCCGAATGTCGCGCTGAGCGATGCCGGGCTCATCCGCGTGAAGGACGGCAAAACCACGAGCTGCGATGCCTATGCGATGTCGCAGGGCGGCCTCGCCTTTGTCTATCTCACCGATCGGACGAGGCGCGCTGAATTGCTGCCAAAGCTGAAGACCCTCTGCGCGGGCATCGAGGGCGTGAAAGAAGTGGTGGACGGGAACGACGGACCGATGCTCGGGATGCCCACGCCAGCGGAGAACCAGGGCATGGGTGACCTCGTGCTTTTTGCAAAGGACGGCTACGCATTCAAAGAGGGCGTGACCGGCGCGCTCGTGGATGAGTCGAAAGGTTACCTCGGCACGCACGGCTATCCGAACACCGATCCGGAACTCGACGGCATCTTTCTTGCGAGCGGCTATGGCATCAAACCCGGCGTGAAGCTCGACCGCGTCCGCAATCTCGACGTGGCTCCGACCGTTGCCGAGCTGCTCGGCGTCCCGCTGCCGGATGTGGACGGCAAGGTGCTCTCGGAAATTCTCGCGCGCTGAAAATCCCGCCCTTCTGCTCACTGCGGGAACCAAGGCGCTCCGAACCGTACCGGACCGTCTTTGTTTCGCAGTTCATTTTTTGAAGTGGCGTGAGGTGGCCGGCCATCGCGTTGCCCGACAGGCCCTTCATCCGTGAGAAGTTTGACGAGCGGCTTGCCGATGGAGCCGGCGGGCTCATTCATGCGGAGCGCGGCGCACAGCGTCGGGACGATGTCGGTGATGAAAAACTCGTCCGCATACCGGCCGGCCTTGAACCCGGTGCCGTAAAGCAGAGCCGGAATGTGCGTGTCGTAGGAAAATGGCGAGCCGTGCGTGGTGCCGCTTTTGCCGCCGACCACGATGCGCGGTGTGAGCAGGTATGCGCCAGGACCGAAGCGCTCGCCCAGCTTTGCAAGCAAATCGCCCGTCAGGGCGATCGCATCGGTGCGCTGCCCGTCAGTCGTAGTGCGCGAACGTCAGGAACGCGCCGTCGTCCATCAGCAGCCGGAACCCGCGCTCGGTGAACTGATCGTGGAAGCGCTCCAGGTAATCGTAGCGGAGCTGATCCACGAGAATGGCGACAATCAGCTTCGGAGACTGGGGCGATGCGGCAAAGGCCAGCCGGCACGCGAGGAAGGAGCAGAGGATGAGGTTGCGGATATTCACGGAAGAAAAATGGGTGAAGGCGATCTAGCGAGCTGTCGCACGGATGAATTCGCGATTCTGTTGCCGCCGAAATCCGTGCAGGCGCAAGGAGGCGTCCGGCATGATATCCAGCATGGCGTAGCCGCTGTTCTCAGCGCCGGCTCCTTCCACCATCGCGACGAGTGTGCAGTAGTGAATGCCGGCGATCTGCTGATAGTCGTTCGCATGGGAGTGGCCTTGGAAAACGGCGCGGACCTTTGACGAACTCTCAAATATCGTGCGAACCGCGGAGGCATTGCGGACGCTGTGCGGACCCTTTTCGTCGAGGCGTTGGTGAGCGAAAACGATCACCGGATGCTGCGTTCGCGCCAGATCCTCGCGCAGCCAGGCCAGCTCATCAGGCGGAAGATTTGCGTCTTTCCAGTCGAAGTTGTCGCGCTGATACGGCGTCCCGTCGGCAGTGAAACAGGCGTCGAGGATTACGAAGTGAAAGCCATTTTGATCGAATGAATAGCGCGAGACTTGCGCCGCCCCGGTATGCGCGGCGAACTCCTTCTTCGTCAGCGTGGCGACACAGTGATTGCCCAGCACGTAATGCCGCGGGGCTTTGGTCTGCGCGAAAACTGCCTCGATATTTTTCAGCCACGCGATCTCCTCCTCGACCGAAGCCGCCTTGTCGATGAGGTCGCCCAACTCGACGACGAAGGCAGGTTGCTCAGCGTTGAACCGCTGCACACCTTCCTCAAGCTTGCCGAGTGTCTCGCGGTAGAAACGCGTGTTCGCCGCCGCCTTGTCCGCATAATGCAGATCGGTGACGAGGCCGATGCGGCACGCAGGCTTCCCCTCGGCTTCGGCGGCCAGCAGCGGGCCAGCATGAATTCCTGCCAGACAGAGCACTCCCTCACGGAGGAATGCGCGTCGGGAATGACGGAAGTTTAAGGGGTTCATGGAATCGGACTCAGTGAGACGTGCTGGCTGACGGTGGACGGAACGTCATCGGTGAAGATGAGCACCTAGGCAAAGCCTGTGTCGCCCGTGGCCGGGAAGCTTAACTCGGTTTCGCCGGGCTGGAGCGGCTTCAGCTCAATGGTGAGCTGATTGAAGTCGGCGGTCTTGCGCAAACGGACGATCACTTGCCCGGCGGCATTTTCCTGCCATGCGACGCTCAGGCGACAGGTGGTGCCTTCCTTCAGCGGCAGCAGCTCGCCTTCCCAATTCGCAGCCACCGCACGTGATCTCACGCGATACCATGCGTCGGGCTGCAGGGGTCCCAGCCACAGGGAGGCCAGCGCTCCGTTGCGGATCATGTTTCCAACCGCCGAGTCAGCGGTGAGCGTGAAGTCAATTGTTGCAGTTTGATTTGGCGAAAGTGGAACCTTTGCACTCGTG
>JBDSAR010000090.1:0-9026 GCA_039922035.1 Chthoniobacteraceae bacterium | reverse complement strand
CCACACACGCGACGGCACTCGACTGATCGAGATTCCCCTCGCCCTCAAAATCCTTCACGCCCGCCGTCACGCCGAGGAACTGCGCGAGATGCCCGCCCGCCGAACCGCCCGTCACGCCGATGCGCGCCGGATCCACGTGATACTTCGCCGCATTGGCACGCAGCCAGCGCACCGCGGCCTTGCAGTCCAGCACTGCCGCGGGAAATGGATACGCGGGCGCGAGCCGGTAGGTCACGGTGATGGCCACGTAGCCGCGCTCCGCGAGCGTCACACACAGCTTGTCATAGCTCTCGCGCTTCCCCGCGCGGAAGCCGCCGCCGTGGATGCACACGACCGCCGGCAGCAGGCCCTTCGAATCCTTCGGCTGCGCGATGTTCACCTGCAGGTGCTGGTTGTCGGGATTCGCAAATTCGATGTCGCGCTCGAACACCACCGTCTCCGGCACCGTCGGCCCCGCCCCGCGGAGTCCCGCGAGTGTGGCGAGGAGGCTGAGGAAAATGACGGGCAGCGTGCGGAGGAGGCGGGAGGTTTTCATTGGGCTATTCACGGAAAAGGTAAATCAATTGGATGGCTAGCCGAATCCAACGCCTCAGGTTTATAACCCACCATGTTAAGTTCGGGGGCAGGCCGCAGTTTGCCTCATTGAGCCTCAGACGGAATGTTTTCCTAGCTAAAAAGCACCGGCCTTGGCAGGCGCGAAGTGGCCCGATATTTTCACCCCGCTCAAAAGTGCGACGACGCGCTTCAAAACCACATCGGACTGTTAGCAAGGAGCCAAGCTACGATGACACGAACGCCTCGGCCACACTGTCCGCCAGCAGCTTTCCGCGGCGCGTGAGACGCACGGAGCCTTCGCTGCGCACGACGAGACCGTGCTGCTCGAACTCCGCGACGGCTTCGCTCCAGCGTTCCAGTTCGTTCACGGGAATTCCCTCTGCCATCCGGATGCGGAAGGCGGCGATTTCACCGGCGCGCGTGGCGGCATCGAGTTCCTCGCGGAAGCCGGTGACATCCCCGCCGCCGAGCATGCCGCGCGTGTAGCCCGCGGTGTCACGCGCATTTTCCCAGCGGGAAAATCCCACCGTGCTGAACGCGCCGGGACCGAAACCGAGGTAGTCCGCGCCGAGCCAGTATGCGCGGTTGTGCTGCGACTCGCGGTTGCTCCGGGCGTAGTTCGAGATTTCGTACTGCGCGAATCCGCCCGCAGTGAGCGTGTCCATTGTCTCCTCGAAAAGCTGCGCGTCGCGCTCCACGTCCTGCCGGAAGTCGCCGCCCGCGAGCTTCTGGAAATACGCGGTGTCCTCCTCGTAGGTGAGGCAGTAGCTCGAGATGTGATCCGGCTTCAGCGCGATCGTTTTTTCCAAAGTCGCGCGCCACTGCGATGGTCGCTGTCCCGGCACGGCGAACATCAGATCGAGATTGATCGCCGGGATGCCGCTCGCGCGCAGCACCTCGTAGGTGTGCTCCGCCTGCGCGGCGGAATGCACGCGGCCGAGCGTCTTCAGCAGCGCATCGTCCCACGACTGCACGCCGAGGCTCACTCGCGTGACGCCCATATCGCGCAGCAGTCGCGCCTTTTCCTCGCGCACGGTCGCGGGATTCGCCTCCACGGTCCATTCGCGCAGCGATGAAAGATCGAGCCTTGAGCGAAGTCCGCCGAGCAGATGATCGAGCTGCTCCGTTAGCAGCGAAGTCGGCGTGCCGCCGCCAAAATAAATCGTCTCGGGACGCAATGCATATTTCTCCCCTGCCCGCTCCACCTCGCGCAGCAGTGCATCGAGAAAGTCGCGGTTCTTGTTCTTCGCTCCGACCTCCACGTAGAAGCTGCAATACGGGCACAGCTTCGGGCAGAACGGGATGTGGAAGTAGAGATGCCGGATGGTGGTCACGCGCGCACCTCCGGTGTCGTTGCCCGCAATGCGAAGCCGCCCCTATTTCTCTGCGCCGATCCGCTTCGTCATGGATTGCTCCACACGGCCGGCGTAGTCGCTCACGCTCGGGTCCACCTCGCGGATTTTCTGAAAGAGCGCGTGATTGTAATTCATCAGCGCCTTGCGCGCCTCGGCCTCGTTCACTTCGCCGTCAGCCTTGCCCTTCAGTTCCTTGATGTGCGCATCTTCCAGCGCCTTGGCCTTCGCATTTTTGAATCTCGTTCCGTCATCGAGTCCCGTGGAATCGGCCGCCACAGCCGCGCCCTTCTTGGCCGTGCCCTTGCCGGGCTTGGCCTTCACTGTGGTCGCAGGCGCCGGAGTCACCGGGGTTGTCGGCGGAGTCGTTGCCGCCGGGCGGGGCTTTGGTGTGACTTTCTCGGAAGTGTCCGGTGTCGTTTCCGAAGGCGCAGGTTTCGACTTCGGACGGCGTTTCACGACGGGTGCCGGAGTGGGGGCCGGAGCCGGTGTCGGAGTCGGCCGCCCGCCGAAAATGCGCTGCAGGAACGAGCGGGAATCGCCTGATTTTTTTGCGGGCTCCGCCTTTTCAGGAACACTGATGTAGCGCGGCGGCGCGGCAGTGCGCTCAGCGTGGAGAGGCAGGACGAATGATGTCAGGAGGAGTGCGGTGAAAAGCTTGCGCATGGGTTTGGTTGGCAATTGGCCGCAAATAGTGTTCTACGGGCGGCGCTTGTCGAGTCTGTCTTCCATGTCTGCCACGGATGAGGCCCCCGCGATGCTGCGAAGCTGGGTCGAGGTGGACCTTGCCGCGATCCGGCGCAACCTCGGCACGCTCACGGAAATCGCCGGGCCTGCGGTGAAAATCATGGCGGTCGTGAAAGCCAACGCCTACGGCCACGGAGCCGCCGGCGTGGTCGGCGCACTCGCAGGAAAAGTCGCGATGTTCGGCGTCGCGAACCTTGCGGAGGCCGGGGAGATTTTCGCGGATGCAAAGGGCACGCCCATCTGTCTGCTCAGCGGCACCCTGCCGGCCGAGCACGCGGCTATCGTGCGACGCGGATTCATCCCGATCGTGTCGGGCTTTGAGGAGGCGGCGCAATACGCGGCGCACTCCTCCGGCGCGCGCGTGAAAGTGCATCTCGCCGTGGACACCGGCATGGGACGCCTCGGCGTGTGGGAGAACGACGCCATCGAGGTCGCGCGAAAAATCATCACGCTGCCGGGCATTGAAATCACCGGCATCGGCTCGCATCTCCCGGTGGCGGACGAAGACGCCTCTTTCACCCGCGAGCAGATCACGCGCTTCCACGCACTCGTCGCGCGGCTCCGCGATCTTCCCGACAGCGGCCTGCGCGATTTACTCGTGCATGTGGAGAACAGCGCCGCGCTGCTCGCTTTCCCGAATCTCGCGGGCGCACTCGCACGGCCCGGCCTCGCGCTCTACGGCGAATCACCGCTGCCGGAATTCCAGCCGAAGCTCGAACGCGCGCTCACCTGGAAGACGCGCGTGCTGCTCGTCCGCGATTTTGGGAAAGGCCGCAGCGTGAGCTACGGACGCGACTTCATAACGCCCGCCCCGATGCGCATCGCGACCCTCGCGGTCGGCTACGCCGATGGCTATCCGCGGCAGGTCTCCGGCAAAAATGCGACGGTGCTCATTTGCGGAAAGCGCTGCGCAATCCTCGGGCGCGTAACGATGGATCAAATCATGGCGGATGTGACCGGCGTGAACGCAGCCTCCGGCGACGAAGCCGTGCTCATCGGCGCGCAGGGCGGCGAGGCGATTCACGCAGGCGAACTCGCGAGTCTTGCAGGCACGATCGTCTGGAATATTTTCACCGGCATCGGCAAGCGTGTCGCACGGCTGCACCGCGATTACGACTCGGGCGATGCTTCTGCTTCCAAAAACGCGAAACCGACGTAGATACTCCTGAGCCGATGTACCAGATCATCTTCAACGAAATCAGCGCCGCGGAAATGGCCTCACTGCCGAAGGAGCTTCAGCTCGATCTGCTGGCGGAGTTCGAGGGGCTGCCGGAAAATCTCGATGATCTGGATCCCGAGAAATTCGGCAGGCTCGAGCGCAACGGCAAGACGCTGCACCGCTACCGCGCGAAGGAGCACCGGATCTATTTCGAGCGCCGCCCGGAAGGCGTCACCGTCCATCGCGTGCTGCACAAGAACACGCTCCAGGATTTCCTTTTCCGCTCGAAGCTGTCCTCCGCCGAGGACGAGCAGCTCAGCACGAAGGACGGATTCTGGAAGCTCATCGAGGCGGGCGCAAAATCCGGCAAGCAGCCGTGAATGCAAAGCTCTGGGTCTGCGTGATCATGGGCGTGCTCGTCGTCCACCTGTGCGTGATCATGATTGTGGACAATGTCCGCACCCAAAAACTGCCGCAACCGAAACTCGTTGAGCCGAACTTCAGCGCGAGCACCACGACCTACACGAATCCCGACGGGAAGGTCCTGAAGATGGAACACGAATTCACGGTGGAGACGACGTTCGCAAAGCCGGAAGTGCTCGGGAAACTTCCGTCACCGCCATCTTCGCAAGCCGCGGAATCTGCAAAGCCTCCCCTGCCCGCCACGGCGAACTGAACCCACGTCATGCCGAATATTTTCGCCGATGAGTCCGAGCGGCAGCGGCTTTTTCCCGTCTGCAAATCGAAGATCTTCCTCGGGCACGCCGCTGTCACCGCGCTGCCCGCATGCGTGGCCGACGCGATGTGCGCGCACGTTCGCACATCGTCCGAGATGCCGCAGGAATTCGGCGAGGTGCTGCAGGACATCAAAAACGCGCGCGGCCTGTGCGCAAAATTCATCGGCGCGGATGCGGACGAAATCGCACTGCTCGGGCCGACCTCGCTCGGCCTCAGCCTTTTTGCGAATGGCCTGCCGTGGCAGCCCGGCGACGAGGTGGTCTGCTACGCCGCCGACTACCCGGCGAACGTGTATCCGTGGATCGAACTGCGGCGGCGCGGCGTGACGGTGAAGCTGCTCCAACCCGAGCGGCCCGGTGAGATCACGCCGGAACTCGTCGCCTCTGCGCTCACGCCGAAAACCAAGCTCGTCGCGCTCGCGAGCTGCCATTTTTTCTCCGGCTACCGCATTGATGTGGACGCCATCGGCCGGCTGCTCCACTCGCGCGGCGTGCTGTTTTCGCTCGATGCGATCCAGACGCTCGGCGCGTTTCCGCTGAGCGTGGAGCACGTGGATTTCCTGAGCGCCGATGCGCACAAGTGGATGCTCGGCCCGGTCGCCATCGGCATCGTGTATGTGAAGCGGAAGCACTTCGACCTCTGCCGCCCGACGCTGCTCGGCGCGTGGAATGTCTATTCGCCAAATTTCCAGGCGCAGGACGAAGTGCGCTTCATGCCCGGCGCACAGCGCTACGAACCCGGCGTGCTGAACATCGCCGGCATCTACGGCATGCAGGCGGCCATCGCGATGTTCATGCGCCACGGGACCGCGGTCATCGCATCACGCATCCTCGAACTCACGGCGCATCTCGCCGCCGGACTGCGCACGCGCGGCTACGAAATCCACAGCCCGACCAGCGGCCCGGCGGCGAGCGGCATCACGACATTCCGCGACGAAAAGCGGAGCATGACGGCACTTCACGCCAAGCTCGAACAGGCGGGAGTCGTCTCGTCACTCCGGCATGATCGCGAAGGCCGGGACTACCTGCGCTTCAGCCCGCACTTTTACAACACCGAGGCGGAACTCGACACAGCGCTCGCGCTGCTCTGAACGCGACGTGCAGCGCGCTACTTGATCAGCCCGAAGTGTGAGCCCCGATCGTTGAGGAACGGCCAGTAAACGAAGAAGCCGGGGCCCATGAGATTCTCCTGCGGCACCGTGCCCCACGCGCGGCTGTCCGAGCTGTTGTAGCTGTTGTCGCCGAGCGCGAAATACCGCTGCTCCGGCACGCGGAACACCGAGTCCGACGAGCGCAGGCTGTGCGGCAGGAAACGCTCGCCGATGGTATTCGAGTAGCCGCGGTAATCCTCCCACGGCTGATCCTCGCTGCCCTTCATCACGCGCACAAAGCCGGCCTCCTCCGCACGATGGCCGTTGTGAAAAAGTTCCGGCGCAGCGATCCGCAGTTCGTCGCCGGGCACACCCGCGAGGCGCTTGATGTAGAATTGCGATGGCTTGCGCGGCGGCGGCCCGAGGTTGCCCATCGCTTCGATGTTCTGCGTCGTGAAGACGAACACTTCGCCGCGCGTGGGCTTGCGGAAGTGGTAGCTGAATTTGTCCACGAAGACGTGGTCGCCCGTGTCCGTGTAGCCGCGCGCGATAGGCTCGCCTCTCTTGTAGGCGCGCCCCACGCCAATCCTGAACGTGTCGCGCACCGGCCGCTCCGTCTCGCCCACCCAGTAGGTGTTTCCCGCGCTCGTCGCGATCCGGGTGTAGGTGAAAAAGCGGCGCAACCCCGGACGCCGCTCCTCGTCAATCTGCGTCACCGTCTCGTCCGCCTCGGCGAGCACATTGTGCCACGAGCGCCCGTAGGCGGCCATCTGGTAGGCGCGGATCAGGGCGTTCGGCGGCTCCTCGGCCGTGGCCCTGCCGGTGATGCCGTTCAGCGTCGGGAACATCGAGGACGTGGGAATCGTGAACGGCTGGAGAAAAAAGGTGCGGATGCCGAGCGCGACGATGATCGCCACCAGGATCACTTCCACATTCTCCGCGATCCCCGCATTTGCGCCGAGCGGGCAATGCACGCCGCAGAGTTTGTCGAGCGCCTGCTCGCTCACCTTCACATCGTCGCGGTTGCGGCTCTTCACCGCATCGGTGAGCCGCGCGATTTCCTGCTCGAATGTCGCGACCACCTCCGGCGTCCAGCGGTCGCGGTTGTAGGACACGCGCTTCTCCGCCTCCTTGATGTAGAGGCGGCCTTGCTTGACGAACTTCGGCGTGAGGAAAAACATGCGGCGCGTTTCGATAGGCGGCCCGTCCGGCGATGGCAAGCGCTCCCGCTCAGTTCCGGTTGATCGTCTCGTCGAGATTCAGGATCAGGTTCGCCACCAGCGTCCAGGCGGCGAACTCATTTGGCGGGAGTCCGGCCTTCGGCTTCGACTCCCCGTTGCTGATCACCTTTTTCGCCGCATCGCCCGCCTGCGAGTATTCGGCGAGGAACTTCTTCAGCGCGTCCTGCACGATGGCACCTTCCTCGGGCGTCGGCTTCCGCGAAAGTGCGGCACGGTACGCAAATGCGATGCGATCCGCGGCAGCCGCACCGCCTTCGGTCATGATGCGCCCGGCAAAGGCGCGCGCGGCCTCGAAGTGCTGCACGTCATTCATGAGCTGCAGCGCCTGGAGCGGCGTGTCGCTGCGCTCACGCACGGTGCACGTCTGCTCGCGGTTCGGCGCGTCGAAGTTCGTCATGAATGGCGGCGGCGCAGTCCGTTTCAAAAAGCAGTAGATGCTCCGGCGGTAGAGCGCGGCGCCGGTGTCCTGCGTGTAGTTGCGCGTGTTTGATCCGCCGAAGCCCACCGGCTCCCAGATGTTCGGCGGCTGGTAAATGCGCACGCCCTTGCCGCCCATCTCGGCATTCATGAGGCCGCTCACGTAGAGCGCATTGTCGCGGAGCTGCTCGGCATCGAGGCGGAAGCGCGGGCCGCGCGCGTAGAGCCGGTTCTCCGGGTCGCGCTGCACGAGCGCAGGCGTGGCCGCGGACGACTGCCGGAACGTCGCGCTCGTGAGCATGAGGCGGATCATCTTGCGCGTGTCCCAGCCGCCCTCGCGGAACGTCACCGCCAGCCAGTCGAGCAATTCGGGATGCGTCGGCGGCGTGCCCTGCGAGCCGAAGTCGAAGCTCGTCTTCACGATGCCCGTGCCGAAGAACTGCTGCCACAGGCGATTCATGGTCACACGCGCCGTGAGCGGATTTTCGGGCGCGAGCAGCCAGCCTGCGAGATCGAGACGCGTGGCGCGCGCGTCGGGCTTCGCCTTTTTCAGCGGCGGGAAAATCGCGGGCGTCGCCGGCTCCACCTTGTCGCCCGGCTTGTCATACTGGCCGCGCATCATCACGAAGGCATCGCGCGGCTGCGGCAGGTCGGCCATGACGAAAGTGACGGGCACATTTTTCTCCAGCGCATCCTGCCGTGCCTTGATCGCATCGCGCTCGCGGCGCAGCGAGGACAGCGCCTCGTCCGGCGCGCGGCTCACGTATTCGAGATAGTAGTCCCGCACCTTCTGCGACTGCGCCGCGGTGCGCGCCTCGGGCTTCACGCTGCGCAGGATGTCCGAGATTTCCTTCGGCGCGTCCTTCACGATCTTGCCCTGATTCGCCTTGTCCCACACCGCGATCGAATAGAGCGGGTCGGTCGCCGGATTCGTCTCCACGCTCCAGCCCGCGTGATCCCAGTGCACCGTGCCGCCGTGCTGCGAGAAGGCCGCGCCGTTCACCTTCGTGCCGGGTTTCAGACCGATCGCCGCGGGATTCACTTCGAGGCGCACCCACTCGCCCGGCTTCGGCAGCGCGCCGATTTGCACCTTCGTCTTCGCCTTCACGTCGCCGTAGCGGATCGCCTCGGCGTCGCCGAAGTTCGCGCGATGCTCCCAGCCCGTCGTGTGGAACTGCAGCATGATCGCCTTCGGCGGATCCTTCGGGTCGAGCCACACGTGTGCGAAGAACTTCACCCCTGCCGTCACCTCGAACGCCGCGGCCCCGTTGAAGAAGTCCTGCGACGTCACGCCCGCCGCCTTGCGCCGCAGACTCACCTTCCCGCTGAACGGCTTCACGCCGCTCTCCTCGCCGACAAAGTCAAACGCCTTGCCATCCCCCTGCGCCTTCGCACCGGCGGGGATCGCCTCGTCGAGCCACACCGTCTCCATGCGCGTCTTCCCCGGCAGCGGAATCAGCGTCGCCGGATCCACATACGCAAATCCCTTCAGCGCCGCCTTGATTTTCCCGTCCACCGATTTCGTCTCCCGCGCCACCGCGTCGAGCTGCTTCTGCTGCTCCACCGTCGCGAGCTTCAGAATGGGCGGCGTGTCGATCCGGTTCCCGTCCATCGCGGGATCCGCCGCACTGTTAAAGAACGCGTAGAGCGAATAGAACTCCTTCGTCGAAATCGGATCGAACTTGTGATCGTGGCACACCGCACAGCCGCCCGTGAGCCCGAGCCAC
>JBDSAR010000089.1:0-13302 GCA_039922035.1 Chthoniobacteraceae bacterium | reverse complement strand
CGCACGCAGTTCCAATACACGCTGCAGGACGCCGACGAGAAGGAGTTGACCGACTGGGCGCCGGAGCTCCTTGCAAAGCTGCGCAGCCTGCCCGAACTCGCGGACGTCGCGAGCGACCAGCAGTCCGGCGGACTGCAGCTCCGCGTAAACATCGATCGCGAGCAGGCCGCGCGCTTCAACGTGACCACGCAGGCGATCGACGACACGCTCTACGACGCATTCGGCCAGCGGCAGGTCTCGATCATTTTCACGCAGCTCAACCAGTACCGCGTGATCCTCGAGGTGCAGCCGAACTTCCAGCTCACGCCGGACGCGCTGCGCAAAATCTACGTGCGCTCGACGACCGGGCAGACGGTGCCGCTCAGTGCGTTTGCAAAACTCGACACGTTGACTGCGCCGCTCTCGATCAATCATCAGGGCCAGTTCCCCGCGGTCACGCTGTCGTTCAATCTCGCGCCCGGAAAATCCCTCGGCGACGCGGTGCCGGCAATCCAGCGCGCGCAGGAAGCAATCGGACTTCCGGAAACCGTGGCCACGACTTTTTCCGGCAGCGCCGCCGAGTTCCGCTCGTCGCTGCAAAGCGAGCCTTTCCTGATCCTCGCCGCCATCATCGTGATCTACATCGTGCTCGGCGTTCTCTACGAGAGCTACATCCACCCGATCACGATCCTGTCGAGCCTGCCGTCCGCGGGCGTGGGCGCGCTGCTGGCGCTCATCGTCACCCGCACCGAGATGTCGCTCATCGCGCTCATCGGCATCATTCTCCTCATCGGCATCGTGAAGAAGAACGCGATCATGATGATTGATTTTGCGCTCGATGCGGAGCGCAACGAAGGGATGCCGCCCGAACAGTCCATCTACCAGGCGTGCCTGCTGCGCTTCCGCCCGATCATGATGACCACCTTCGCCGCGCTCTTCGGCGCGCTGCCGCTCGCGCTCCAAAATGGGACCGGCTCCGAATTGCGGAAGCCGATGGGCATCGCGATCGTCGGCGGGCTGCTCGTCTCGCAATTTCTCACGCTCTACACCACGCCGGTCATCTACCTCTACCTCGACCGGCTCGGACGGCGGATGCGTCGCAAGCGCGGCGCTGAAACTTTGCCGGGCGGCGAAACCGTCGCGCCGGTTGAAGCCCCACTGCCTTGAACGTCTGCGAGCCATTCATCCGGCGACCGGTCGGCACGACGCTGCTGGCCATCGGGCTGTTTCTGCTCGGGATCGTCGCGTATCATCTGCTGCCGGTCGCACCGATTCCGCGCGTGGATTTTGCGATAATCTCGGTCAGCGCATCGCTGCCCGGCGCGGATCCGGAGACGGTCGCCTCGTCCCTCGCCGCGCCGCTCGAACGCCACCTCAGCCAGATCTCCGGCGTCACAGAGATCACTTCCACGAGCACGCTGGGCGGGACTTCGATCAACCTCCAGTTTGATCTGAAAAGGAAGGTCGACGCCGCTGCGCGCGACGTGCAAGCGGCAATCAATGCGGCGTCCAGCGACCTGCCGATCAATCTCCCCTCGCCGCCGACCTACAGGAAATCCAACCCCGCCGACGCACCCATCATGGTGCTCGCGATGACCTCGGATTCCCAACCGGTCACGGCGGTCTTCGAGGCCGCGGACGAGATCGTCGGCCAGCGATTGAGCCAGGTCGAGGGCGTGAGCCAGGTGCTGATCAGCGGCGGGGCAAAATCCGCGGTGCGCGTGCAGGTGAACCCCGCCGCGCTCGCCTCGACGGGATCGAGCCTCGAGGACGTCCGCGCATTTCTCACGCAGGCAAACGTGAACAAGGCGAAGGGCAGCGTGGACGGCGAGCAGGCCTCCTACACGATTTACAGCAACGACCAACTGCTGCGCGCGGACGAATACAAGGATCTGATTTTTGCGCAGAAAAACGGGACTCCGATCCTGCTCAGTTCCCTCGCAAAGATCGTGGACGGCGTGGAAAATACGCGGCTCGGCGGATGGCACGGAATGAAGCCTGCGGTGCTGCTCGTCATCTTCAAGCAGGCCGATGCAAATGTCATCGAGACCGTGGATCGGATCCGCGAGGCACTTCCGCAGACCGAGCTGTGGCTCCCGCCGAGCCTGAAACTGGAGGTGCTCAGCGATCGCACGGCCACGATCCGCGCGTCCGTCGAGGATGTGCAATACTCGCTCGCGCTCAGCATCGCGCTCGTGGTGATGGTCATCTTCCTTTTTCTCCGCCGCTTCTGGCCCACCTTCATTGCGAGCGTCACGGTCCCGCTCGCGCTCGCGGGCACCTTCGGCGTGATGTATCTGCTCGGCTACTCGCTGGACAATCTCTCGCTGATGGCCGTGACCATTTCCGTCGGCTTCGTCGTGGACGACGCGATCGTCGTGATCGAAAACGTGTTTCGCTTCATGGAAAAGGGCGACAGCGCCATGGTGGCCGGGCTCAAGGGCGCGAGGCAGATCGGCTTCACAGTCATCTCGATGAGCATCTCACTCGTCGC
Source organism: Chthoniobacteraceae bacterium (assembly GCA_039922035.1). Classification (GTDB taxonomy): domain Bacteria; phylum Verrucomicrobiota; class Verrucomicrobiia; order Chthoniobacterales; family Chthoniobacteraceae; genus SXWH01. Next base: position 10,829 of record JBDSAR010000089.1, on the reverse strand, counting down.
CGTTTTCATCCCGCTGCTTTTCATGGGCGGGCTGGTCGGTCGGCTCTTTCACGAATTCGCCGTGACCCTCAGCGTCGCCGTCCTCGTGTCGGGCGTGATCTCGCTCACGCTCACGCCGATGATGTGCTCGCGGCTGCTGAAGCCGGAGGCGTCGCTCGGATCGCCGGGCATATTTTACCGTGCGAGCGAGGGCGCGTTCAACTGGATGCTCGGTTGGTACGAAAGCGCGCTGCACTGGGTTTTGCGCCGCCGGGGGCTCACCATGCTCGTCGCACTGCTCACTGTGTTTGCCACGGTCGGGCTCTACGTCGTCGTGCCGAAGGGATTTTTTCCGCAGCAGGAGACCGGGATGCTTTCCGGCAGCACCGAGGCCTCGCAGGACATTTCTTTCCCGGCGATGGAAAAGCTCAACCGGCGTGTCGTGCAGATCGTCCTCGAGGATCCCGCGGTCGCCACGGTGGGGTCGTTCGTCGGAGGCGGATTCGGCAGTTCCAGCGTCAACACTTCGCGCCTCTTCATCGCTCTGAAACCCCGCGATCAACGTGGAGCGCGCAGCGAGGAAATCATCGCGCGCATCCGCAAAAAAACGTCCGCGGTGCAGGGCGTCACACTCATCATGCAGGCGATGCAGGACGTCCGTGTCGGCACGAGGAGCAGCAGGGCGCAATTCCAGTACGCACTGCAAAGCGGGGATCTCGAGGAACTCAACCGCTGGGTGCCGAAGGTATTGGCGAAGCTCGGCGAATTTCCCGAACTCAAGGACATCTCCAGCGACCAGCAGATGCGCGGACTGCAGACCAGCGTCGTCGTGGATCGCGATGCCGCCGCGCGGCTCGGCGTCTCGCCGGCAGCGATTGACAACACGCTCTACGACGCCTTCGGCCAGCGGCAGGTGTCCACGATTTACCGGCGGTACAACCAGCACCACGTGGTCATCGAGGCCGATCCCGAGTATCAGCTCGAGCCATCGTCATTGCAGAAAATCTACGTGCGCTCGAACACCGGCGCGCAGGTGCCGCTCGCGAGCGTGGCGAAATTTCAGACGGGCAACGCCGCGCTCTCAGTGAACCACCAGGGCCAGTTTCCCGCCGTCACGCTGTCCTTCAATCTCGCACCCGGCGTATCGCTCGGGCGGGCCACCGACCTCGTCGAGGAGGCCACGCGCGAATTGAAAATGCCCGCGAGCATCCACGGCAGCTTCCAAGGCACCGCTCAGGTCTTCCAGGCATCGCTCAAAAGCTTGCCGCTGCTCCTCGTCGCCGCACTGCTCGCGGTGTACATCGTCCTCGGAATCCTTTACGAGAGCCTCGTCCATCCGCTCACGATCATCTCGACACTGCCGTCCGCAGGCGTCGGCGCGCTGCTCGCACTGATGGCCACGGGCAAGGACCTCTCGCTGGTGTCCTTCATCGGCATCATCCTCCTCATGGGTATCGTGAAGAAGAACGCCATCATGATGATCGACTTCGCCCTCGACGCGCAGCGCAACGAGGGCATGAGCCCGCAGGATGCGATCTTCAAGGCATGCATCATCCGCTTCCGCCCCATCATGATGACCACACTCGCGGCGCTCTTTGGCGCGGTCCCCCTCGCCCTCGGCCACGGCGCGGGTTCGGAACTCCGCCAGCCGCTCGGCATCGCCGTCATCGGCGGGCTCATCGTCTCGCAGGTGCTCACGCTGCTCACCACGCCCGTCATCTATCTTGCACTGGAAAAAATGCGGCGGCCGCCGGGATCGGGGCACAGCTCACATTGAACCCCCTCGCGGAAACTTGGAGCATCCGCGCGCACTCACTCATTTCCTGTGCATCCGGGTGGAGCGGCCGGCAATCCTACCAGCATCATGCCGGCAAATGATCGGAGCGTGCGGCCCGCGCGGCTCTGACCTTGGAAGGCCATCGACAGCCGTTGTGCATGCGCAAAACCGCGCGCCGAGGTGTTTGACGGTCTGGCTTGCGGCGCTGAACCGCGTGCGAAAGGGACGCGGCTGTATTGAAAGTGGTCAGGAAGTGCGGCCATGGAGCGTGGTGTTTCGCAAGCGGAACAGCCATAGCATGGTGAAGATCAGCAATGGCAGCACAAACGCCAGCAGCGAGCGGAACTCAAAGATCCACGCGAGCCTGCTGCCTTGAAAACCGATGGTGAGATAGAGGGTGAGCACACCTGCCGAGAGGATCATCGCGAATCGCGCGGGCAGTCTTCCAGGTGCGAGCGCGCCGAGGGCGAGCGCCCAGTTTATGTACCACGGCCAGATTTCCGTGATGATGAAAAAGTACGACGCGAGCAGCGATGCGCCGGACCACACGAGGAAATCCGTGAACCTGCGCGTGCGCCACGCCGCGAAGAGGCCGAATGCCGCGAAGCCGAGCCACGTCACGATGCGGACGACGGCATTGGCCTTGCGTACGGTCTTGTGCTCGATCACGGGCTTCTCGAGTTCGCGTGCCTCGGCGTCACTGTCCGCGAGTGCGGGGCGTTTCGATTCGTCCCAGGCTGCCCCGATGAAGTAGCCTTTCCGGTGCGTCGCCGGTTCGTACACGCGCAGCCAGTCCGTCTTGTCGGGCGAGATGAGGAGCAGGCGATCGTCGGCTTTTGCACGACTCACGACAGGCGCGGATGCCAGCTTTGCGCTGTGCAGTTCGGCCCCTTCGTGAAGCCGCAGCCAGTATGGATAGAAGAACACGGACACATTCGCCGATTCGGGTTCTTCGCCCAGGACGATGCGCAGGCGTTTGAAGATCAGCTCGTGAAAATTGTTCATGTAGAAATCCGGCGCAGTCGCCGAATGGGCGACGGGCACATCGGTGTCCGCCTTTGCCAGATGAAAGGCGATGAGCGCCACGAGCCCTGCGGGAATCGCGCTGCGCAGCACGAAGCTGATGCGCTCGCGCCACGTCTTCGCCTCGCGGATCACGAGCAGCATGTAGAGCGGGATGAGCATGCCGGTGAGGAATTTCACGAGCGCAGAAAGTGTGAGCGCGATGACAGCGGCCGCCTTGTGCCCGCGCAGGTGCAGCCACACGGCGCAGGTGACGAACGCGAGCATCACCGGATCGTTGTGCCCGCTCAGGCCGGTCTCCATCACAAGCAGCGGATTCCAGATGAAGAGCACGAGGCCGCGTGTGGCGTTTTCCGGCGAATATTTTCGCAGGCAGCTCCAGATGAAGGCGGACGCGATGAGCGCGAAGGCGATCGAGATGAGGCGGAAGACAAGCACGGTTGCCCCGAGATGCTCGCCAGTGAACCACGTCACACCTGCCGAGATGAACGTCCACACCGGGCCATACCACGAGGGAAGATAGACGTCGCCGAATTGGACGAAGAACGGATCGGTGTCGGGAAACGGCATCGCCTCGCCGTACGGATTGCCGCCATACACCGATGCCGCGCGGCCGTACATCGCGTAGGCAAAGATATCCGTGGAAAACATCACCGGCGACACGAGGTAGGTCAGCATCGCCGCTGCCCCGGTGGCGAAGACGAGCGACTGCACCTTCAGCGACTGCACGCCGCGCAGTGCGCGAAACATTTTTGCGTACACCGCGAATAGCGCGATGCACACCAGCACGAACGGCCAGCACGCACTCGCCGCGCCGGTTGCGGATTGAACGCCGCCCAGCGATTCCCTAGTCGGCACCGAAAGCCACGGGAAAACCTGGCCTGCAAAACTTGGTTCTGACTGCGAGAGCGGCACTGCGGTCAATGGCAGCAGAAGATGCAGCCCGACGAGGAGGGCGGCGCAGAGGCAGATCGTGAAGCCGGGGCGAACCTCCGCCGGATCGCAGGAGCTCACTGCGGTGCAACTGGGCGGGGATGAGCTAGACATGTTTCCGATTCCCATGCCTCGCACGATCCGCAAGCAATCCGCCAGTGTAAAAGCCTTCACATTGATCGAGCTGCCCGTGGTGATCGGGAACATCGCCGTCCTCGCGGGGATTGCCCTGGCCGTGAGCGGCACGGGCATCGGCCACTACACGGGCGACCACGAGGGCGTGCTGCCGGGACCGCTCTAGACGTGGCAGAGTTGCTGGCACGATGACCAGGATTTCGGCGCCATCGGGACAGTTCTCGCATCGTACGTCGGGCTGATCGCGAGTTCGGAAAAGCAGAAGATGATGGTGCTCGTGTGCCCCGCGTGGCAGCGCGGCGCGCCCGACCGTCATGATCAGTTCTTCATCATGAACACGGCAGTGATCATCAAGGACATGCCGGTCAATCCCTGGTGATGCCGATCTGGACGACGACGGAAGCGCGATTCTGGCAGCCTCGCGTGCGACATACGCCTCGGCGAGCTTCTGCCGGTTTGCATCATGGAAACGATGCAGGGCGTCGAATGCAGCCAGATCCTTTTCCGGAGGCACAGCCCCGTTCACGTCCTGGGCGACTAGGTATTGGGCCTGAGTGCCGCTCATCTTTTCGAGAGCCGGAATACTTTCCGCCCTGCTGACTGCCGGCTTCTGTGGGCCGCCGGGTTGCGAAGTCTGGCCTATCTGTGCGGATGTGTTCCTGACGGCGAGAAGCATCGAGTAAACGGTGTCTGCGCTTTCAAAAGTTGTTCCGTCGGCGAACACGTTGAAATCAACGTTGCTGTAAGCCCTGAATGCGTGCCCGTCACCCATCCAGCGAATCTCGGTGAACTGGTGGTTGAAGACGGTGGCTGAGAGAAAAAGAATCTCAGACCTTTTTACTGGCATCACACCCGAGGCAACGGCGGAAGGCGCATTCTATCCGTTTGCACCGGAGACCACAGCGGGTGCATCCCGACAATGACTCCATTGTCATTGATTCCACCGGCCAAACCCGTGCTGCTTCCCACGGGGGTGTCCAAGGTTTCGTTTCCCAGCAACGGAAGCTCGTATCCGTTCAGAAGCTGCGGGGCGCTCTGCCCGGCGGACCAGAGCGCAACGAAAGTGTCGCCATTCGCATCCGGCACGGAATCGCCGGAGACAACCCCGTTGTTATTCAGGTGAGTGACCCATAGCATGGGGATTTCCGTTCTCACCCCTTGGTCCCAAAAAATGGGGCCGGCCCGGAATATTTGCCGATGAGCTGGCATTTGTTGTTCATCTGGCTCACGAGATCGCTCGCACTCAGTCCGGCAAGGGTCAGATCAAGCACCGCATAGTTTGCCTCCGGCACAGGCGGCGGGATCAAGTCCGGGTCGAGCGGCACGCCGTCCAAGTTGTCAATCACCCCGTCGCCGTCCGTATCCGCCTTCGTCGGGTCCAGGCCCATCAGGTATTTTTGCAGGTAGGTGAGGCCGCCAGCAGGTGCCGTATCTTGCGGGACATCCTGCGCGCAGGCGACCGAAGTGAACAGGGCAATGCAGACGCTGACACGGGAGACTTTCATCGCGAATTTGGCGGACAGTTACCAATGGCCGACGGATTGTCCATCGTGTGTATGCAGGGTGAATACCCCATATCCCTTAACACGCTCTGTTTCGCCGATGACGCTGCGGCGAAAGGCTTCGGGTCGCCGGGTGGACTTTGCCGGCTTCCGCGAGACTTTCAGGAAACCACAGTCGTAAATTCCGCCCGCAGTGCCGCCAGAAAATCGTACAGGTATTCCATGTGGGTGTGGATCGCATCGCTGCGCACAAACCACAACGTATTCACGAGCACCGCGACGCTCGTGCGTGCGCCGGAGGGCCGCAGGTCCACCGTCATCTCCGTGCCCAGCACCCATCGGTGGCGACGCACGGTGGTGGTGAATGTCCTGCCCTCTTTCTCAATGGTGTCCGTGTAAATGGGCTGAAGTGCCAGTATCTGCCTGACCGCACGCGCGACCTCCTCGGGAGGTGCGTCAAATTACACATCCGCATGCGGTGACCGGCTCATCAAACTCCTCCGGTTCCGCGCAGGCCGCGGCCTGAAGGCGCCCAAAATCACCACGCCTGAAAGGAGCACACCGCACGCGATCGGAAAGAGGACGGAAGGAGTCATGCAGGAAGCAACAAGTCAGGATTTTTCCGGAGATTTTCGCGGAAGATTTGGAGGTTTTGGCAGAGCACCGTTTCCCGCAGGCTGCGGCAGTTCACGGGCGACGGGCGTCGTGGGATTGGCAACCGGAAATTGGGTCAATCCTCGCAAAAAGTTCATAGCTTGAAATGTGACTTGGAGACATACACGATGAACAAAAGTGCAGTCAGCCCGACCAAGATGGCTCCAAGCTTGAATATCCGCTCGGCGTTCGTGCCGGGATTGTGGCATCCACATTTTGGACAGGTGTCGAGGTTCCGTGAGAACGAGTAATCGCAGCGGCGGCAAACCATGGGGCAGTGGCTAGCTTGGGTTTCGGCCAAATGCCCAGGAGCCTTGCCCGCGCATTCCGCTGGCAGTCGCGTGCGCGACTTCCGCGCCTACTTTTTCCAGATGAACTTGAAAATCATCCATACGCCGCCTCCCGGGCACATCATTCCACCAGCGTCGTTTCAAATTCGACCAGCCGGCCGAGCATTTCGTGGAAGTCTTTCGCGGCGGTGATAGGCAGCATGATCGTGTCGCGCCGGCCGCCGACATCTTCCGTGATTTTGATGAACCGGCCGCGATCGTTCTCCTTCAAATCAAGGAAGAACACCTTGCGGTCGGTCGTGAGTTTTTCGCTGGCGAGAGGCAGGCTGGGTACAGGGGTATGATAACTCATTTTCACTGGGGTGGGAGCGTGGGGCGCTCCGTTGCTGACGTTCCCATCTTACGTTTCGGCCGAGCGACGGAAAATGGAGAGATTCCCTATTTGCAGGCGGGAAGACCGCCTAGGGCGTTTCACCTATTGCGCCACGCTGACTACGGCTCGATCAGCTTTTCGCGGATTGCGTAGCGCACCAGTTCCGCGACGGAATGCAGGTTGAGCTTGCGCATGATGTTCGCGCGGTGCGCGTCAATCGTCTTCACGCTCACGCCAAGTTTCGCGGCGATTTCCTTGTTCGTTTTTCCTTCGGCGAGGAGTTGTGCGATCTCGCGTTCGCGAGGGCTCAGCCGCCCCGCCTCATCGGCTGCGGTGCGCGTGGCGCGGCCGGGATCGAGAAACGCGCCGAGAACCAGTTCGCTGACTTTGCCCGTGAAGAACGGCTTGTCCTCCGCGAGCGCCTCCACCGCGGAGACGAGCAGTCGCGTGGTATCCGTCTTCAGCACGAAGCCGCGTGCGCCCGCCGCGAGCACGTCGCGCACGAGGCCCTCGGATTCCTGCATCGTGAGGATGAGCACCGCGGTCTTCGGGCACTCCCTGCGGATTTGCCGCGTGGCTTCGATGCCGTTGAGTTCGGGCATGCTGATGTCGAGCACGGCCACATCGGGCATGAGGGCGCGCGCCAGTTCCACGGCCTGCCGCCCGTTGACCGCCTCGCCGCACACCTGCCAGCCTTCATGCTTCTCCAGTCGCGCCTTCAGCCCTTCGCGGATGAGTTCGTGATCGTCGGCGATGAGGATTTTCAGCGTCTTCATTTCCAATTTTCCCGCAGCGGGAGCACGGCGCGGACGATCGTCCCGCTGCGGTCCGATTCGATTTCAATCCGTCCGCCAAGATGCTGAAGGCGCTCACGCATCCCGGCGATGCCGACGCCGCGCGCGCCGGCATCCGCCATCCCGCGGCCGTAATCCTCGACTTCGAGCACCGCATTCCCTTCCGCACGCACGAGGCGGATCGTCGCCGTGTCACTCCCGGCATGTCGCAGCACGTTGGCGATTCCCTCCTGCACCACGCGAAAGAGCACGATCTCCATGTCCTCCGGCAGCCGCCCGAAATCAGGCGCGATCTCCACCCGGATGCGCGTATCCGTGCGGGTCGTGAAACCGGCGGCGTACTCCGCGAGCGCGCCGGCGAGCCCCGCTTCATCCAGTCGCGGCGGGTGCAGCACGTAGGAAAGTGTTCGGATGTCATTCGCGCTGTTTTCCAGCAGCGCGATGCTGTCCGCGAGAAGGCGCGCGGCCTTCGTGTCACCTGGCGGGAGCAATTCCTGGAGCGTGCCGAGATTCATGGTCACGGCGACGAGATCCTGCGCGGTGGAATCGTGCAGTTCCTTCGCGATGCGGCGGCGCTCGGCGTCCTCGGCCTGCAGGAGACGTGCTTCCGAGCGCAGGCGCTCCGTGATGTCGTGGGCCAGCACGACCTCCGCGCGACGTCCGTCGAAATCGAGCACATGGGAAGTGGTCTCGACATGGATGAGCTTGCCGTCCTGTTTGCGGTGACGCCATGTCCTCCTCTCACTCAGCCCCTCTGTCACCGCCGCCACATCGGCGATCAGTGAGGGGACATCCTCCGGCGGCCGGATGTCCTTGATCGTCATCGCGAGAAATTTCTCCCGGCTGTAGCCATAGTGCGCGATGGCCGCGGCATTCACCGCGAGAAAACGCAGCGACTCGAGGTCATAGACCCACATCGGGTGCGGGTTCGCATCAAAGAGCTGCCGGTAGCGCACTTCGCTGTCCCGCAGGGCCGCATCGGCAGCCTTGCGCTCGGTGATGTCCGTGAGCATCGCGAGCGTACCCGCGTAAGTGCCGCTGGCATCGTGGATCGGATTGGTCGCCACCAGCGTCCAGAGCACGGATCCGTCCTTGCACCGCATCCGGAAGTCGAACTGCTCGGTGACGCCATCCTTGCGGCGCTTCACATACTCGATGGCCTCGGCACGCGCCTCATCGTCCATGAAGTCATAAAGCCTGCACCCCAGAATCTCTTCTACGGTGTAGCCGAGCATCCGCGCCATCTTCGGATTCACGAAGGAGATCTTTTCCTGAGTGTCAATCGTCCACACGCCCTCCTCCGCAGTGTCCACAATCCGGCGGTAACGCGCCTCGCTTTCGCTCACCGCCTCCTCCGCCCGCTTGCGCTCGGTTACGTCAATGTGGCAGCCGAGCATGCGCACGGGCTTGCCGGCGGCGTCGCGCAACATGTCGCCCTGCCCATAAATCCAGCGGTAGCTCCCATCCTTGTGGCGCAGGCGCAACTCAACCTCATGCGGGCTCTGCGGATTGTCGAAATATGCGGCCAGCTTGCGCAGCACCGGATCGAGATCCTCGGGATGCACGCGGCCCTGCCATTCCTCGAAGCGGTTGGCGAGTTCATCGCCGCGGTAGCCGATTTGACTTTTCCACTCTGGCGAGAAATAGACGGCGTTGGTCTGCAGGTCCCAGTCCCACAATCCGATGTTGGCCGCCTTCACTGCCATGCGCAGCCGCGCCTCGCTCTCACGCAGCGCCTCCTCCGTCCGCTTGCGCTCGGTGATGTTCTCGATCACCGAGATGAAATACTTCGGCGCACCCGATGTCTCGCGCACGAGCGAGACGGTGAGGGCGATCCAGACGATGCCGCCACCCCTGCGGATATAGCGCTTCTCCATCGCGTAGGTGCGGATGTCGCCCGCGAGCATCTGGCGCACGTGGCCGAGGTCCGCGTCGAGATCGTCGGGGTGCGTGATGTCCTGGAAGGTCAGCCCGAGCAATTCCTCGCGCGTGTAGCCGACGATGTCGCAGAGCCGTTGATTTACATCGAGCCACGCTCCGTCTTTCGACACCAGCGCCACGCCCACCGCGGCCAGCTCGAAGATCGCCCGGAAGCGCGCCTCGCTCTCTGGCGACTCCTTCTCCGCGAGCTTGCGCCCGGCACTCGCCTCGATCGGACCCTCGCAAGGATTTTGGGTGGGCGATGGATGTGAAGGCGGCATGTTTGAAAACCGGTTGCGCGGCGAGTCCGATCCTCTCATCCGCTGATCAGACATCGCGCGCCCGTATTGCACGCCCGCGAGTGTGGTCGTTCGGTCTTCTTCACGACCGGTTCCTGCCACGCAACTGCCGTGCATTCAAGCCCGGTCATCGTTCCCGCCCGCTTTTGCCTCTGGAAATGGATGGCGGGAAGTCCGGGGCTCGAACCCGTCCGAAGGATTTCGCTCCGGTGCATCACCGTGCGCAAATGTGCGTCTCCATCCATCTCGGTCCATTCCTCAAAAATCGCATGTAGTGCATGGAGACGCACCGAGGCGCACCAAAAGTGCCATGCACCGCCATCATAGAACGGCAGGCTTCAATCCAAAGGTCTCCATGCGCTGCGCACCGAGGTTGATTCCGAGCGCGCCGTCTCGCAGCGGCATCGGCTCGATCGCGGTCTCGAGATGGGTGAGGCGCTCGGCACTTTTCAGCGGCAGCGCAGTCGTGAACCGGACGGGGGTCGGCGCGGATGCTTGATTCCAAACGCGCGCGACGAGGCCGTGCTCGATGCCGTCGTCGTGCGGCTTGAGCGCCCAGAGCAGCGCGTGCGGGTCGTCGATTTGGAGCAGCGAAAAACTCGCGGCGGGATACGGCGCGTCGGCTTTTCCGATGACCGCGCCCGTGACGAGTGGGTTCTGGTGTTCGAGCGCGAATTTCATCACGGCGGTCTGGTCGTAAGCGGCGTGCGGACGCAGGGCGAAGCGTTGCAGGAAATGCGTCGCGCCGTTTTGCGCGTGGATGCCGAGCCACGAGCCATCGACCTGCCCGCCCGCCAGCACGCTGAGTTGCGGCGTGGTGGTGTCGAGCGCGAGCGGCGCGCTGTGGCCGAGGCGGACGAAGGCGAGATCCGGGCTGGAGAGCGTCACGCCGCGGGCGTTCGTGCCGTCGGTAATATCGGCGAATTGATTGAGCGTCGCGTAATCGTAGCGCGCGTGAGTGTCCGCATAGTCGCCACCATTCGCCCTCGTTTTCACGCGGATCACGGCGCCGACTTCCTCGGTGTGAACATCGGACGCGGCGAGATTGTAGCTGAACGCCCAGTGGCGCACGTCCCGGAAGTTCTCGGTGATCTCGTTGCGGATTTCGACGCGGTCGGAGCCGCGGAAAAGCGTGGTGCGAGTGGTGTGC
>JBDSAR010000088.1:0-7289 GCA_039922035.1 Chthoniobacteraceae bacterium | reverse complement strand
CGCCGGATCATCGGCGAAGACTTCCTGCACTTTCGGCACCGCGCGCATCAGCTTTTCGACATCGGCGGGCGCCAACTTGTCGAGCGAGCGGCGGAGCGCGGTGTCCCAAGTCACGAGTGCGCCCTCTTGCTGCGCGGTGGCGGGCTGTGCGGCGAGGACGCGCAGAATTTCCAGCAGCTCGTCCTTGCGAATCGCGGTCGCGAGCCGCCAGCGCGAGAGCAGGCGCGGCAGGACTCCGGAAAAGGTCGAGTCGGAGACGAGCGGATGATGCAGGACTTTCTGCGCGATCATCTCTGCGTGTTTCGCAAGATCGGGATCGGCATGGGTGAGCAGGGTCTTGATGCCCCAGCGCAGGTTGCTCCCACGCAGGCTGAAGAGCGCCGAGGCCATCTGCACCAGCACCGTGACCAGCAGGCTCACGCCGGCGAGGATGACGACGAAGGCGAAGATGGTGTCGAAATGTTCGAGGGTCATGGGTGGATGGGGATGGGGAAAGCATCCAAGACGCTACATCCAACATCCAATCGCTCGGGGCGCTGCCCGGCGAAGTCAGTGGGTGTTGGCTGTTGGGTGTTCATCGCTCTTACTCCGGCCAATCGGGCGAGACAGCTAATGCCTGGAACGGGCCGATTTTTGGCTGGAACGGAACAAACTGGCTGCGGCAATCCGTCGCTTTGAGAGCGACGCCCGCGGCGGCGGAGACGATGGCCAGAGGCGCGTAGTGATGGACGATGCCGAGCGGCGGTCGGGCATCGGGATTTGTTTCACTGCCGGGCCATTCGATCGCGCCCGCGTCGCCTGCGGTACGTGCGGGGATCAGCCAGTAATCGCCCGTGCGATAGCGGCCTTCCTTCGCAAGCGGGACGAACTGAATTTGCACGCCGAATTCGAGGTTGAGCCAGCCGTGGTCTGCATCGGTTGCTTCCACGACCCCGGCCGCTCCGTTCTCAATCACGAGTCCGCCGTGTTCCTTGTCGCCCGCGCGGTGGTCCCAGCGGCGCAGGAGCGCGCGTTTGTCTTCCTTAAACTCGAACTTAGTCGCTCCGCTCAAAATGACCGTGCCCTCATCGCGCTGAATGGAATGCACTTGCAAGAGCGGCTCTGCGCGACCGCGAAGTGAGTAGTCGTCATCGACGATCTCCACCCAGTCGCCTTCCGCAAGCCCGAGGTGAGCGTCGCGTCCGAAGTGCGCGAGGGCGACGGTGGTCTGTTTCCCATCAAACTCTGGCGCTTTCGTCACTGGAAAGATGACCGACCCATTTTCCCGCGACCATTTGAATGTCGCTTTGTTTTTGTCATCCACCGCGTGGATTTCGACGCGGTAAAGCTGATTCTCCGCGCCGCGGTAACGCGAGTCGGGAGAAAGGATGGAGCAGGCATCGACCGGCGCCTCCTCGGGCTTGAGTCGTGCGCGAAGGCGCGGAAGGTCGCGCGCCGTGCTCTTGACCAACTGATCCGCGGCGGCCTTGGGATCCGCGGTCGCAGGCTCGAGCTTGAGCAGCTTCACCTGCGAGACAACTTTCGCGCGCGTGGCGGTGTCCGGCCCGCCGAGCGCGACTTCGCGAATATCCTCATCTTCGACGGCGCTGACGTGGCGTTCCCAGACGTCGAGATAAGCGAGATAACTGCCCGCCAGCTTGTCCGGATGCTCGCCGGTTTCGCGGAAGGGAAACCCAGCTTGCATCGGATAGGGGAGATAGCCTTCGCTTTCACACAGCAAGCCATCGACGTAGTAGCGCCCGGGGCCGATGAAGAAACCGGCGTCCGTCACGGACGCCTCGACTGCCGCATCTTTCTTTCCTGCCCACGGCGTCTCACCAATGTCCTTGTCATCTCGCTTCTTCTTCGCCAACTCGGCGTCGATGATCTCAAACCCACACTGCCGCTCCGGCCCGCCCTGCGGACCGATGAGATCGGTCGCGAGCGTGCGCAGATAGTGCATGAAGATGGAGGCCTGCTCGTTCCAATCGGCGTCGAGTTGCACGCGGCCCTGCTGCATCAGCACGCGGCTGAAATGTTTTGTTGGGTCGAAGGTATTCCGGCTGATGTCGTTTTTCATGGGTGTTTCCTAGGTGGCGAAAATGATGCCGGCCTCCGCGCCGGCGGGCGTGTATTCGTCGAGGCGAGCGCGCAGGTTCGCTTCCCGTTGCGGCTGGTAGAGATCGTGGAAGGCGCCCATCTCCGATTCATCGTCCGCGCCCCGGCGAAGCTCTTCCGCGCACCGCTCCGCGAGCTGGCAGTAGGTCGGCGTGCCGTAGCGCGTGGAGTTGAACCGGGGTTTCACGCGCTCCCGCTCGGCGGCGATGGCGGCATCCAGGTCCGCCTGGGTGAGCGGGCTGGCCGGTGTCGCCCGAGCGAGCAGCTTTTTTTCCATTGCCTGCACGGCCAGGTCGGGCTGGCACTCGTAGCGGCGCGGCGTGCGCGTGCAGTGGCCGGGCGGCACGTGGCAGAAGCGCACGCACCCACGCTGCCGCCGGACGACACGCACCGAGCCGGTGAAGAGACAATTCTCCGCGAGCACGATTTCGTGTGTCCGCACCCCGCCGAGCACCGTGCAGCGCGCGATCGTCAGCGCGGCGTGCGCGAATCTCTCGTCCGCACCGGACAGGGCGAAGCATTCATCGCCCATCGCGTCCCAGATCGAATCCGTCAGCGTGAGAGTGAGCGGATCGCTTTTCACCTCATTCGCGGTGACGTGGATCGGGCCGAGGATGCTGTGCTCGATCTTCACGCGGGCGCTGGTGTCGATGAGCATGAGGCTCGGCTCGGTGGAACGATGCGGTTCGCAATCGCAGTCCAGCGCCCAGCCGGGCACGAGCGTGCAGTGGCGGATGGTGAGGTCGCACAGGTCGCCGTCGGCCTGCCGCGTTGCGGCATCATTTGGCCCTTCCACCTGGACTCCGCGACCCGCGATGAGCAGGCCATCGAGCGTCACGCGGCTGCCGCGCTTCCCGGAAATGTAGAAAGGATCGGGTGTCTCCGCGTTGTGATCCAGCAGGCGCAGGGTGGGCCGGGCACCGATGGAGGCGCGCAGTTGCAGGCTCTCGCCGGCTTCGAGTTCGAGGTCCGGCGTCTCGGTGTAGGCTCCGCTGTCGATAATTTCGATCACCGCGGCACGCAGGGCTTCCTTTTCCTCCGCGGTGGTCGCCGCATTTTTATCCGCCGACCACTTTCCGAGCGCTTCGGCGATGGTGTGAAATTCGGCTTGGTCGCGATTGGGATGCACGCTGTATTTTTTTCCCACGCGATAGATGCGACACCCCGCGGGTTCGGAAAGGGTGCGCGGATATTCGCCGCCGCCCATGTCCGCGCTGAAGCCTTGATGATAGCGCACGAGCACACGCGCGCCCTTGGCCAGGCGGCGCGGGTGGAAGGCGATCCGCCCAAGCACGGGATCGACGGCGATTAGCTCGCGGTCCTTCGTCCGATAGTGCCAGTCCTTGAGGTTGGCGGGCACGATGCGCTCCGCCGGCACGAGCACCGGCTCGCCGGTATCGGGGTGCTCCTGAATCCAGATGGCCACGCTTTTTTCCGCGCCATAGTAGTCGCTCGAAGCGCGTCCGTGGAGATGGCCATCCGGACCGGGAGGTCGCCGCTCGAACGCGCGGCGGCGAATCGCGGCGGGCACGTTCAACTCGCTGGCAATGTGCGTCGGCTCGATCTCCGGCTCGGGCAATGTGTAGAGCGGAGTGTCGTGGCCGAGGATGTTGAAGGTGAATCTCGAGCGATCACTTTTCTCGAGGCAGTCCGCCGGTGCGCCGGTGATCGACTGCGATTTCAAGCGCCACACGAACAGCCCGACGTTCGGGATATTGTGCCGACCCTGGCTGCGCGCCGAATTGATGCGCCGCACGTCCGCAGTGTGCGCGCATTCGTCGAATGGCCCGCCGAGCCGCTCCAGCGTGTCGCCCTTCCGCAAATCCACGGTGCGCCCTCGCTGAAGCCGCGCGTGATTCACATGCTGCGTCCAGCCGAGCAGACTGTAAAACTCGACCACGCGCGCCGGCCAGTCGGCCACGTCGTTTGCAAGCTGTTCGAGCAGCGCGAGCGTGCCGCGGCGGCGGCGGTAGCGGATGGTGTTCGCGAGTTCACGGCGCGGCACGAGCACGCGATTGAGCGCGCGTCCCTGCGGGTCGCGCGGGTCGCCGGCCAGCCCGGCTTCGTTCACGGGCCGGTATCCGATGAGGTCGCCGATGTAGGGCACCACCCAGTCCTCGCACGTCTCGATGAACCAGTTGTCGTAAAGCCGTCCGATGTCGTCCTCGACGACATTGACCTGCTCGGCGATGACGCGCAGCAGCGCGCGCAGCGGGTAGCCCTGCTCCGCATCGCGCTGGCGGTGAATGACGGGCAGCAGGTCGTAAAGGCGATCCGAAGTTTTCATGCGGTGATTTCCGAAAGGAAGAGCGTGTCGGGCACGGCGGGTGAAAGGAACGCGAGTTGTGCGGGCAGAACGCGCGGGGTGAGCTTCGGCTTATTTTCGCGGGCCAAAAGTGCGACGACTGGATCGTTCGCACCGCCCGGAACAATGCTCAGCGGCTCATTCTCGTCGTCTGTCTTCAATGTTGCTCCGAAGACCTTCTCGACCTCCGCCTGATCGATCCTGCGGAGCGAATCGAGGTCCACATACTCGACGCCCGGCACGCGCTGAATGACGGCGAGCACTTCGCTCGGCACCACGCCCTGCCCGATGTCGCGCCGCTCGAACGAAAACGCGTCGAGCAGCGCCGCCTGCACCTTCGGTTTGACCGATTCCCATTCGTAATCCGGCAGCACCCGCACCTTCGCCGCGATGAAGAGGAGCAGCAGTTCGCGGACGGCCACCTTGAACGGCACGAACGGATCGCCGAACTCGCGCAGCGCTTTTGTGAGATTGCGGAAAAGATCGGAGTGCGCCTCGATCGGAATGTCATCCGCGCCTGCGATGGTGACGTGCACGATCTGCCGCGCGCCGTCGGCCACGAGCTTCGCATTCGCCTTGCCGATGCCGGCGAAGGTGCGCGCGAAGTCCGCATAGTCCTGCACCGAGACGAGGCGGTCGAGCGATTGCACCGCGAGCGGCGCGTTGCGGCGCGCCTGGTCGCGGCTCTCACGATCCGCGCCGCCGCTGGCGCGCAGCGGATTGACCACTCCCTTCACGCCGAGCGGGCGCGACGACAGCAGGCTGATCTGCCCGGCCTGCACGTTGCCCGACTTGCCGATGCCGTTGCGGTAATCGGCACGGATGTTTTCGCTGCCGGTGGGCGGTCGCGCGCCGCTCGCGCCGTTGCCAAAGACGACCTTCGTTTTTCCGTCGTCGTCGATCTGCACGATGAACTTGCGATCCGCCGGCCCGAGCCCCGCGAGCGAATCGGTCGCATGCCATTCGATGTCGTTCACACGCACCTTCAGCGTGCTGCGGATGCCGGAAGGATCGGGCGCGGACACGAACGTGAGCGGCGGCTGTCGCAGTGCAAAAGTCTGCATCGCCTTGGCACTGTCGCCGCCGCCGAGGACCTCGCGCCGCGTCTCGCCGTGCGTGGCCTTCACCACGTTGCCGTAGATCGTGACGGTGTCGCGCTTGTAGCAGTACGCGAGCGCGGTGGAGAGCTTGAGGAAGGTGTGAATTTTGTCGCCCGGCCGCTCGCGATCGTAGCTGTGCTCGACGCCCGCGAGCATGGCGAGTTCCGCCGCAGGCACGCCGCTCGTGCCGTTGATGTCTGCGCGTTCGCCGACGATCACGAGCCAGCGCCCGGCGTCGAGGCCGTCATACAGTCCGTCCAATTCGATCTGCTCCTTTGCACCGATGCAAAGCGAATCGGTGATCGGCTCCTCGGCGAGGTCGAGTGCTTCGCTTTGCGCATAGACGATGGTTTGACGCAGCGCGTCGAAGTCACTGTCCTCTTCTTTTTTGTCGCCGAGTTGAATCCAGGCGGGTGCCACCGCTGAATTGTCGGCGGACGCGAGGGCAATGCGCGTTGTCTTGCCGCTCATTCCATATTCGGCTCGGCCTGCGCCGGGCATCACCGATCGGGCTTTGGCGAGTAAGAGTCCCGGTTTCGTGAGCTTCGTCTCCGGCGTTTGCACCAGCAGCCAACTTCCATGCACGATCTTCTCGTAACGCGCATCGAGATTGATGACGGTTTCTTCCTCATGGACTATGCGCGGAAAATCGATCTCGAGCCGCTTGATCGTTTTCGCATTCTCGATGATCGGCCATTCGCCGCTCACGATGATGGCTCCAGTTGTTTTATCAA
The DNA here is from genome assembly GCA_039922035.1 of Chthoniobacteraceae bacterium. Classification (GTDB taxonomy): domain Bacteria; phylum Verrucomicrobiota; class Verrucomicrobiia; order Chthoniobacterales; family Chthoniobacteraceae; genus SXWH01. The sequence goes on along the minus strand of JBDSAR010000088.1, from coordinate 1,053 downwards.
AGGTCAGCGGCTTGCGAGGCGCGTTGTTGCCGAAGAGCGCTGCTTGCAAGCGGAAAGCATGAACCCGAATCGGAGATTGCGGCGTGACTGCCGCGTTTGCGATTGCGGGGTAGAGTGCAGATGCGAGCTCCGGTCGCAGCGCGGTAAGCAACCGGGGTAGCGTGTCCGTCTGCGCGGTGAACGTCGACGCAGTTCGCGGCAGCCGCGCGGCATTTGCGGGCGGAAGCGACGATGGTTTCTCAATCTTCGACAAAACGTCGGAGAACTTCGCCAAGTCCAAAGCGGGATTCGCGTTGGCCACGTCGGAAAACTCGCCCCCGCCAGCTACAAGGCTTGTGCGCGTCAATTCCAATTCGGCAAGCGCCATGCTCAGCAGATTATCGACGGTACCGAAGTCGCTCTTCCTGTTTTCCACCTGCGTATTGCTAAGCGCACCGAATGCTTTCGCGATCGTTTCGGCCGCATTCCTGACATCCACTTCAGCCAATAGTTTTGACAACTCTTGGATGCTTTCCCCCTGCTTCCTCGCCGCTTCTCCTTCCAGTTTTGTCGGAAAATTTGGAGACAGCATTGAAGCGGCCGTCGCGGCAAGAAAATCGGATGCTTCCTTCACCGTCCGCCATGGACGCACGGTCACATGCGTCCGATCCGCAGTTGGCTCCGGTGTCACTTCCACCACGCGCAGCGGCACCCGCTGCACGCCTTTCTTCGCGGGAAACTCGATCAGCAGCGCGTCGTTCGCCTTCAGATTTGTGGCCGTACTTTTGAGATAGAGGCCATTCTTCTGAATCGAGTCCACCGTCTGCGGGCGCGTCATCCGCACGCCGAGCGCGTTCCACTCCGTGCGTGCGTCGAGCGGGTCGGATGTCTCGAAGCTCTGCGGCAATTCGCCGGGGCCGGGGATGCTTTGCGCGCGGCTGCCGGCAGGGACGATCGTGTGGATCGAGGCCGGCGGCGTTACGGATCGGTCAGCCTCGATGTTGTAGGCGAGATGGACGCTTGCGGCGACTCCGGGGCGCGGCTCGTAGCCGATGAGCCGGGCGAGTTCGAGCA
>JBDSAR010000087.1:0-2661 GCA_039922035.1 Chthoniobacteraceae bacterium | reverse complement strand
CGGCCGATTTCGCGGCGCAACTCCGTTTCACGCGCCTTGTCGCCATTGCGCTTCGCCTGAATCTCCGCCTCCCGCGCGACCTTCTCCTTCGCCTGAATTGCGTTCTCGTTCACGAGGCTCGCGTAGCCGAGGTCCACGGTCGCCTTGCCCTCGTAGTTCAGGTAAGGTTCGCAGACCTTGCCCGCGATCTCGCCGGTGGCGACACGCTGCTTCACCAGCAGCCAGAACCTGCGCTCCTTTCCGTGAATGCGCACCGCATTGCCCGAGCGTCCATGCTATCCGCCGATTCCTCCGCTTCCTCCGCGAGCTGCATCAGCAGTTCATCGCTGAACACATGCCGGTTCCGCGCCCGATCGCGCGCCAGAGCCAGCGCCTCGAACCGCGCAATCCCGAATGCCCACCGCCGGAAATCCTGCGGCGACTTCAGATCCTCAAACTTCCCCCACAGCACCGAAGCCACCTCCTGCATCACCTCCCGCGCATCCTCCCGCGTCGGAACCATCGCGCGGACAAAACCGCGCAGCGCCTCCTCATGCTCAATGAAGAGGTGCAAAAACCGATCGTGCTGCTGGCTTTCCGCCGGAGTCATCACTGTAACTCTCCACAACACGCCTCTATTTGCCGCCATATTCCAATCCCTCACAAAACGGGGTCTGCGAAATCGTAAAAAAAGCCTTGCGATGAATTCAAGAATCCCTATTATCTAAATTGTTCTGGGGGGAACAGCCACCCTCCGGTTGCCAATCGGCGCCGGGGGGTGGCACTTTTTTTGCCCAAATTTCGGAAGCCAACCGCGGGTGCGGCGCCTCATCCGCGATGTAACCTCCTGAAAATCAGGCCAGCAGGGCCTTTACAACATGCGCCGGTTCGACGCCGGTGAGTTTGAAATCGAGCCCTTGCGCGCGGTAAGTGAAGCGCTCGTGGTCGATGCCGAGCAAGTGCAGCGCCGTCGCGTGGAAGTCGCGCACGTGGACGGGGTCGCGCACGACGTTGTAGGAAAATTCGTCCGTCTCGCCGTAGATCATGCCGCCTTTTACGCCGCCGCCGGCCATCCACATCGTGAAGCAGCGTGGGTGATGATCGCGGCCGTAGTTTTCGTGCGTGAGTCCGCCTTGCGAATAGATCGTGCGGCCAAATTCGCCGCCCCAGATGATCAGCGTATCGTCGAACATCCCGCGCTCCTTCAGATCCTGGATGAGCGCGTGGCAGGGCTGATCCACATCGCGGCACTGGTCGGGCATGCGACCTCCGACGTTCGAGTGGTGGTCCCAGTTGTTGTGATAGATCTGCACGAAGTGCACGCCGCGTTCGCTGAGCCGCCGCGCCATGAGCACGCTGTTGGCAAAGGAACCGGGCTTCTTCGCTTCCTCGCCGTAGAGCTCGTAGGTGTGCGCGGGTTCTTTGCTGAGGTCGGTCAACTCGGGCACGCTCGCCTGCATGCGGAACGCCATCTCGTATTGCTGGATCCTCGTGTGCGTCTCGGGATCGCCGACGGATTGATACGCCATTTCGTTGAGCTGGTTCAGGCCGTCGAGCTGGCGGCGGCGCATCTCGGGCGTCACGCCGGGCGGATTGTTGATGTAGAGAATCGGATCGCCGGAACTGCGGAAGCTCACGCCCGCATGTTCGCCCGGCAGGAATCCGGCGGACCACAGCTTGCCGGAAATCGCCTGCACTTGCTCGGAGTTGGTGGGCTTCGCGACGAGCACGACGAAGGTCGGCAGGTTCTCGTTCAGCGAGCCGAGACCGTAGCTCAGCCACGAGCCCATGCACGGGCGTCCGCCGACCATCGCGCCAGTCTGCATCTCGGTGATCGCGGGCTCGTGATTGATCGCATCCGTGTGCATCGAGCGGATGAACGCCATGTCGTCCACGCACTTCGCCGTGTAGGGCAGAAGCTCGGTGTTCATCCACAGCCCGCACTGTCCCGCCTGACTGAATTTGTATTTCGACGGCGCGACCGGGAACCGCGCCTGTTTGCTCGTCATGCCGGTGAGGCGCTGTCCGTTGCGGATGCTGTCGGGCAGATCCTTGTCATACATTTTCACCATCTCCGGCTTGTAGTCGTAAAGGTCCATCTGCGAGGGGCCGCCGACCATGTGGAGATAGATCACGCGTTTCGCCTTCGGCGGAAAATGCGGCACGGTGCGTTTGCCGTCGGCCGTGTTCGCCATCGCGCGCGAGAGGCTGTCGCCGAAAAGCGAGCCGAGCGCCGCGGCGCCGAGGACATTGCGACCGCGCGCGAAGAACTGGCGGCGCGTGAGCGCGAGGCGCGTGTCAGCGGGGAGATTTGCGAAGAGATGCGAATTGCAGTTCATGGCGTTGAGCGGAGTTGAGTGTTGAAAGTTGAGTGTTGAGAGTCGGCTGGCGGTTTTCAGTTGTCGTGAGTTGGAGGGTTTTCCTCCTCTCAACTCTCAACCAAAAACTCTCAACTGCTTCATTTATTGAGGGCTTCGTCGAGGTTCAGGAGCTGGCTGGCGACCATCGTCAGCGCGGCGAGTTTCGTTGCGGGCAAAGTCGCATCGGCCTTGCTCTCGCCCACGGCAAGGAAGGCTTTCGCGCCCTCCACATTCTGGCCGAACTGCCGCTCCAGATCATTCGCCGTCTGCGTGAGCACATTCATTTCCGCCGCGCTGAGCGGACGGAAAAGCACGCGTCCCG
>JBDSAR010000086.1:0-5823 GCA_039922035.1 Chthoniobacteraceae bacterium | reverse complement strand
TGCCAGGACGGCTCCCATTTGATTCCATTCACGGAGATGCCGAGCGGCTTTGACCAGTCCGAATGTTCGATGTGGAGCTTGCTGTCCTGGACGACGACGTTGTCGCCCGCGTCCACGGTGGCTTTGACGAGGACGCGGCGTGTCATCTGCGTGCCGAGGGGCTTGAAGGCGGGCTTCGGCTTTCCGGGCGCGGCGGCGGCTGTGCCGGAAGGTTTCGCAGGGTCCGCACTTCCGGGTGCGGTGTTGACGGCGGGCGTGAGCCATGCGGCGGCGACTTCCGTCCGCTTGGCTTTCACGAGCAATGCGTCATCGAGCCGCTGGTGCTGCGTGAGCTGGGTCTGCGCCTGTGCGAGTGCGGCATCATATTTTGCGTGGAGTGCCTTCGTGCGCACGGCGTTGTCCTTGTTCAGCCGTGCGAGCTGCACCCGGATGGCGGCGCGAATCTGTTTCACCGCATCGGGATCGGTGGCCTCGTCCTGCTCAGGGAACACGTTCGTATCGCCGAAGCGCTTCTGCTCATTGCGCAAAGTGACGGCACCATCGAGGTCGCCCGCGCTGCTGGCCTTCGTGATCGCTGCGTCAATCGCGGCGAGATACTGGAGCTTCACATTGCCGAGTGCGGCGGCGTGGACATCGGTGACGTCACGCTTCAGCGCGGCCTGCCATTGCGCATCCGTCGTCGCGAGCCATTTCTCCATTTCCGCCAGCGCGGGCTCCGCGCCCTTTGCCGGGCTGGCGGCGTTTTGTGCATGGGCGAGAACGCCGAAGGTGATGAGCAGTGCGAGGAAGCAGCGGACACACGTTGCCACCGCGAGGGAAAGTGCTGATGTGTTCATGGGCCGGGCTGTCTGTTGCCCGCTGGGCTGCCGCTGTTCAAACAAAAAGGCGGCGACATCCGTGTGACGCCGCGCAGCAGAGTTCAGTTGACCTTTCACCGCGGGAAAACCACCTATGCGCCCCGCAAAAACGCAGGCACCACTTTTTCCACACCCATGCAACTCCACGGCAAGACGGCACTCATCACAGGCGGCACACGCGGCATCGGCGCGGCCACGGCCGTCGCATTCGCAAAGGAAGGCGCGGCGGTCGCCATCACCTCGCGGCATATCGATGACGATGCGCAGCGCACCATGCGCGAAATCGAGAAGCTCGGGCACCGGTGCGAAATCCTCACCGGTGATTGCGGTTCGCCTGCGGACTGCGCGCGACTCGTCGAGGAGGCAGTGGCAAAGCTTGGACGCCTGGATGTGCTGGTCCACTCCGCAGGTGGCGCAGTGCCCGGCGGGCTCATGGAGGTGACACCCGAGGCGTGGAATGCCGCATTCGACGTGCATGTCCACGCCGTCTATCACCTTTCCCGCGAAGCCGTGCCGCACATCCGCAAGGGCAAGGAAGGTGCGATCATCCTCATCTCCTCGACGGCCGGGAAGCTCGGCGTGATGGGCAGCATCGCCTACCAGGCCGTGAAGGGCGCGCTGCCACAGCTCACCCGCGCGCTCGCCCGCGAACTGGCGAATGACAACATCCGCGTGAACTGCGTTGCGCCGGGAGTCATCCGCACGAAATTCCACGAGCACATGAGCGAGGAGCAGAGGAAGCTGAACCTAGAACAGCGCATCCCGCTTCACCGCGAGGGCACGCCGAAGCAGGTGGCCGATGTGATCGTGATGCTCGCGAAGAACGACTACATCACCGGCGACACGGTGACGATTGACGGCGGGTTGACTTCGCGGATCGCGTAGGATCCCGCAGCAAGAACCAGATGTTTGAGAGGCAGAGCTGTGCTGCCAAATCTGCACCCTGCCGCCGTGCTGGCATCAGACGGAGGTCCGTGCCCCGTGCCTGCGGCTGATGCGGTGACCGGCGGCGACCAAAACCAGAAGAGTGCCGTAGAGCGTGTTTCCGGGTTCAGGAACAGGAACGGGAAGAAACGGCGGATTTAGTCCGGCATTATTCGAGAAGCCCAATGATGCGCTGGCTGCCATCGTGAATGTAAAATCCTGGCTGAGCGAAACAGGGGTGGACGGAATCGCCATTGCGAGAGATTCGATAGCGAAATGAATGCAGGCGTGGCACCACGCCGAACTGCAGCCCGCCGATCAGCTTCTCCGCCGCCTGAACGAAGCCTTGGAAACTGTCGGGCGTGTTGTTGTCCCCGCGCGAATCGGTGTGCAGTCCGTCACCGCCTGCCACCAGCACCTTTCACACATAGCCATCCATCTCGCCTGGGTTCGGATAATCCGCCACCCAATTCCACACGCGGATGTCATCCATTGCACCGCGCGCTCCGCCTAGAAGAGCTCGCCCTGCGTCTGCGCCGGCTTCGTTGGCGGCGGCGTGAGCGCAGGCGCGCCGTTCGTGGCGGCATCGGCTTTCACCTCGGCGAGCAGGCCCTTGAAGTCGCACTTTTCCAGCTCGGCGATCAGTTCCGGCCAGCGCGGGGTGATCTGCAAATCGGTGAGCGCGGTCGGCAGTGGCAGGTCGTCGTCGAGTCGGACCATCTCGCGATTATCGCGCAGGCGCTGCACGTCGGCGCGCAGTTTCTCGCGGGTGCGTTCGCTTTTCACGGCGTCGAGATTTGCGAGCAGCGCGTCGAGGCTGCCGGCGGCGTTGATCAAAGTCGCGGCGGTCTTCGGACCGAGGCCGTCAATGCCGGGAATGTTGTCCACTGTGTCGCCGATGATCGCGAGCACGTCGCCGATACGCAGCGGGGGGACGCCCCATTTTTCGCGCACCTTCTCCTCGCCGAGCAGCGCAAAGCCGTCGCTCGGATTCGCGAGGTCCGTCTTATTCGTCGAATAGACGAGGCACTTCGCGTTCACGAGCTGGTAGAGATCCTTGTCGTTCGTCGCGAGCACCACGTCGTCCCCGCGGGCGAGTGCGGCGGTGGCGTAGCTGGCCATGAGGTCGTCGGCCTCGGTGTCCGGCACGCCGATGCTCGCGATGCCCATGAGCGGGACGATGTCGCGGATGATGGGGAACTGCGGCTTCATGTCGTCCGGTGTCTCAGCACGCGTGGCCTTGTAGTCGGGCTGCAAATCCGTGCGGCGCTTCGGCAGTCCCATGTCCCACAGCACCGCTGCGAGATCGGGCTTCGTGTCCTTGAGCATCTTGCGGATCGTTTTCACAAAGCCGTAGATTGCGTTCACCGGTTCCCCGCGGGAGTTCGTGAGATTCCGGATCGCGAAGAACGAGCGATAGACATAGTAGGGACCGTCAACGAGCAGCAGCTTCATCGGCGCGGAACGAAGCGGGGTGCCGGGCGAATGTCGAATGCCGATTGTCACACACGCCCCAGCGACCCGCCCTTTACAAAACTCACAAGCCCCATACCTTCCCGCCCGCATGAACATTCTCATCCTTGCGGCAGGTTACGCGACGCGGCTCTACCCACTCACTCTCACCAAGGCCAAGCCGCTCCTCGGCGTCGCCGGCAAGCCCATGATGGAATGGGTCATTGACAACCTCGCTCCCATCCCCGGCATCTCGAAAGTCTTCGTCGTCACGAACAACAAGTTCGCCGCCGACTTTCAGACGTGGGCCGACGACTACAATGCCTCGCACGCCAAGCTCCCCTTCTCCATCGTCAACGACGGCTCCACCAGTGACACCGACAAGCTCGGCGCCATCGGCGATCTGAATCACGTCGTGCAAAAATTCGGCATCGAGGGCGAAGACCTCCTCGTCGTCGCGGGCGACAATCTTTTCAGCCAGAGCCTCGAGGGCTTCGCCGCGCTCGCGCGCGAAAAAAACACACCCGTCCTCGGCGTCTATGATGTGAAATCCATCGACGAGGCGAAAAAATACGGCGTCGTCGCCGTGGACGCGCAGGACGTCATCGCCGAATTCATCGAGAAGCCCGCACATCCGCCGAGCACGCTCATCGGCATCGCCCTTTACTACTACCCGAAGCACGTCGTCCCCCTCATCCGCCAGTATCTCGCCGAGGGCAACAACCCCGACCAGCCCGGCCGCTTCGTGCAATGGCTCTACCCGCGCACGCCCGTCCACACCTGGAGCGTCCCCGGCACGTGGTTCGACGTCGGCAGCAAGGAAAACCTTGAAGAGGCGAACCGCGTCTTCGCGCAGTTCGCGAGCTGAACGGAAAACGCTGCCACTGAACTAGCCGCCGAGCGTTCTCCGCGCTACGCTCCGCCCATGCTACCGTGGTTTTCAAACCGGTTCCCGCTTTACCTCGCACCGATGGCGGGGATCACGGACACGACTTTCCGCCAGCTCTGCAAAGGGTACGGCGCGGATGTGATGGTGTCGGAGTTCGTGTCCGCGGAGGGGATATTTCGGAAGAATGAACGCACGATGGAATACCTCGATTTTGAGGAGGCGGAGCGACCGCTCGGCATACAGCTCTTCGGCGGCGACCCGGAGCATCTCGCGGAAGCGGCGAAGATCGTGATGGACTGGAAGCGGCCCGATTTTCTCGACATCAATTTCGGCTGCCCGGTGAACAAGGTGGTGAGCAAGAACGGCGGCTCGTCCATCCTGCGCGACTGCCCGCTGCTCGAACGGATCGCCACCGCGCTCGTGAAGGCCGTCGCGCCGCTTCCCATGACGGCGAAGATCCGCATCGGCTGGAGCGCGGAGACGATCAATGCGACGACCACCGCGCGCATCCTCGAAGACTGCGGCATCCAGGCCGTCGCCGTGCATGGACGCACGAAGGAACAGGGCTACAGCGGCGAGGCGGATTGGGACGTGATCGGGCAGGTCGCGGAAGCGGTGCGCATCCCGGTGATCGGCAATGGCGACCTCATCACCGCGTACGACGTGGAGCGGCGGAAGAACTCCACGCGCGTCGCCGGCGTGATGATTGGCCGCGCGGCGATGCAGCATCCGTGGGTCTTCCGCGAGATCCGGCATTACCTCGACACCGGCACGCATCTTCCCCCGCCCTCGCTCGCGGAAATGTGGACGCACATCCGCCGGCATTGCGCGATGGAGATCGCGCGCCAAGGCAGCGAACTCCACGCGATGCAATCCATGCGCACCCAGCTCATGGCATACTCGCGCGGGATGCCCGGCGCGCGGCACCTGCGGGAAAAATACGCGCACGTGGCATCGCTCGCACAACTCGACGACATCGCCGCGGAAAACATCGCGCAGAATTCGACAGGCTCGCAGCTCGCCGCCACAACGTAGCCGCCGACGGAAGGAGGCGGGCACGCATCCCCGCCGATCCCCCAGCCTCACGCGATGGCTCGGATTCAAGCCCGCGACATTTTTCGAAACGCCCACACGCGAAGGCCGCGGGCAAGCGCGTCCGATCAGCCCGCCTCCTGCCGGCGGCGGCTACGATTGTTTCGTCGCGCCGTTCCCGCCGCCATTGAGCTGGAGATACGTGTAGCCCTTCAGCGCGCGCTCGTAGCTGTTCAGCATGCGGATGGCTTCGGCGGGCTTGAGCTTGTCGCTGCGAATGGCCGCGTCCACCTGAGCCTTCATCTTGCGGTTCAGCTCGGCCTCGTCCCATTGCGTCATGTTCAGCACGCTCGCGATGGTGCTGCCCTCGATCGTTTCCTCAATGTACCAGCCGCACTCCTCGTCGTCGTCGAGATAGATGTGCGCTTCATTCACACGACCGAAGAGGTTGTGGAAGTCGCCCATGATGTCCTGATACGCGCCCATGAGGAAGAAGCCGATGTAGTAGTGCTCACCCGCCACGATGCGATGAAGCGGCAGCGTCTCGCGCACGTCCTGGAGGTCAATGAACTTGCTCACCTTGCCATCGGAGTCGCACGTGATGTCCACGAGCGTCGCCTCGCGGTCGGGCGCCTTGTCGAGGTGATGCACGGGCATGATCGGGAAGAG
>JBDSAR010000085.1:0-1637 GCA_039922035.1 Chthoniobacteraceae bacterium | reverse complement strand
TGTACGGCAGCTATGACTACGAGGCGATGTATGCGTCGCCGAACATCGACGTCGTCCACATCACCTCGCCGAACAAAGCGCACGTGGAGCAGTCCCTCGCGGCGCTCGCGGCGGGCAAGCATGTCGTCTGCGAAAAGCCGCTCGGCATGACGAGCGCCGACACGGCGCGCGTGGTGAAGGCCTCAGCGAAAAGCGACCGCGTCTTCGCCGTGAACTATAACTGCCGCTTTTTTCCCGCCGTCCTGCAGATGCGGAAAATGATCGAACGCGGCGACCTCGGACGCATCATCCATGTGCAGGGCCACTTCTTCCAGGACTGGCTGCTGAAGGAGACGGACTACAACTGGCGTCTGCTCGCGAGCGAAGGCGGGAAGCTGCGCGCCGTCGGCGACATTGGCACGCACTGGATGGACGCCGTGTCCTTCGTCCTCGGCGCAAAACCCGATTCCGTCTTCGCGACGCTCGAGACTTTTCACAAGACACGCCAGCGACCGAAGGGCGAGGTGAAGACGTTCGCTAAAGTGAATCCGAAGGACATGATCAGCTTCCCGGTGGACACCGAGGACTTCGCGAGCGTGCTGCTGCACTTTGGCAAATCCGCGCATGGCAATGCGGATGGCGTCCATGCGAATGCGAGCATCTCGCAAGTCGCCGCCGGTTGGAAATGTTCGCTCGCCATCGGCATCTACGGCACGGAGGGCAGCGTGCGCTGGGAATTGCAGGATCCGAACGTCCTGCACGTTGGCCGCCGCGACAAGCCGAACGAAGTCCGCCAGCGCAGCGCGCCCGGCTTCGACAAGGACATCGCGCATTTCACCGACTATCCCGGTGGCCACGCCGAGGGCTTCCCCGATTCGCACAAGATGCACTACCGCGCGATCTATGAGCACATCGCCAGCCGCAAGAAGTCCCCCGCCCTCTTCGCCACCGCGCAGGACGGCCACGAGGAGGTGCGACTCTGCGAGGCAATCCTGAAAAGCAACTCGAAGCGGACGTGGGTGAAGGTGTAGCCCGCCCTTGCATCGCGCACGCATCGGTGGTCTTTGGGCGCACACCAAACGACATGACTCGCGAATTCTACCTCATCATCCACCTCACCGGAATCTCCCTCCTCGCCATCGGTGTCGGCGGCATGATGGCCGGCGGGGAAAAACGCAAGACCTTCGCCATGCTGCAAGGCCTCGGCCTGCTCGTGATGCTCGTTTCCGGCTTCGGCCTGCTCGCGAAACTCGGACTCGGCTACCCGCATTTCGCCATCGTGAAGACCGCGCTCTGGCTCGTCATCGGCGCGCTGCCGGTGATCTTCCGCAAGCTCAAGACCCCGCTGCCCGCCGCCATCCTCATCTCGCTCATCCTCGTCGGCACAATGGCCTACCTCGGCGTGATGAAGCCCCAGTTATGGTGAGCTTGGAACTGACGGATGACGAGCGAGGAATGACAAACGCAATCGGCCATCCGTCCTGTCGCATTCGTCCTTGAAAAATTACTCTGGCGTCGCCCGCGAAAACCGTTTCTATTCCGCCTCCCGCGACGGGAAACACTCTTCCGTCAGCCGGAAAAATGCGCGCTTAGCTCAGTGGTAGAGCGCTTGCTTCACACGCAAGAAGTCGCAGGTTCGAACCCTGCAGCGCGCACCA
>JBDSAR010000084.1:0-9960 GCA_039922035.1 Chthoniobacteraceae bacterium | reverse complement strand
TTTTTCAAATGGATCTCCGCGTGGCTCGCCGCGTCCTGCATTTCCAGCCGCGCTTCTTCGAGCCGTGCGTTGAGGTAATTGAACGGCAGCAGCGCGGTGATCGCGATGCCGAGGCCGAAGGCCGTCGCAATGAGCGCCTCCGCGATGCCGCCGGTGATCGCCGAGGGTGCGCCGAGTTCCGCGCCGCCGAGCATGCCGAAGCTGCGGATCATCCCCGTCACCGTGCCGAGCAGGCCAAGCAGCGGTGCGAGCGTGATGGTCGTGTCGAGGATCGTCAGCCCGCGGTTGAAGCGCTTCAGCTCCCAGTTCGCCGCGCGCAGCATCGCCTCGCTGAACGACCGTTCGCGATGCGTGAGCGCATACGCCAGCGCGCGCGCCACAAAATCCCGCGAACTAATGCCCATGTTCGCCGCCGAATCGAGATCGCCGCGCTCGACCTGCGTGAGCATCTCGTCCACATCCGCCGCCGAGCGCCGTGACTTCTCCCGCGCGATGAAGACAAGCCGCTCGAACACCACCGTGAGCGCCACGATGGAGAGGACGAGCAGCGGCCACATGATGGGGCCGCCTTTGTGAAAAAGTTCGAGCATGGGCTGTGGAGTATGCGCATGGGGAAACCAGAATGCCTGCGAATGCGAGCATCTTTCCGCGATGCGGACGGGATCCGCCGAGTTGCGCACGGACACCACCGACTGGCTGAAGCAGGCACTGGCCTCCGCCCTTCTGCACTCGCCATCCCCGCGCCGCGCCGGTACACCGCGCTCTGGATGAACCACCTCGACTACGGCGACAACCTCCTCGTCCTCCGCGACCGCGCCGCGTTCCCGGACGAATGCGTGGACCTCATCTACCTCGACCCGCCCTTTAACTCCAAGCGCGACTACAACCTCCTCTTCAAGTCCCCCAGGGGCCACTCCAGCGAGGCGCAGATCGAAGCCTTCGAGGACACCTGGCACTGGAACACGCAGGCCGAGCGCGAGTTCGACGACCTGCTCCACCAGCCCAATACCGACGTGGCCGAGATGATGAAAGCCCTGCGCGGCTTCCTCGGCGAAAACGACCTCATGGCCTACCTCACCATGATGGCCAACCGCCTCCTCGAACTCCACCGCGTCCTCAAACCCACCGGCTCGCTCTACCTCCACTGCGACCCCACCGCCTCGCATTATTTGAAGGTCGTGCTCGATGGCGTCTTCGGGAAGCTCACGTTCCGCAACGAGATCATTTGGAAACGCACGACATCCCACAATGATGCGACGCGGCAGTTCCCCGACGTGACTGACACGATCTTCTATTATGTGAAGACGGACGCCGCGCCGTTCCATCGGCAGTTCGTCGACTACAGCGAGCACTATCTGAAGACGAAGTATCGGCATACGGACGCCGACGGTCGCGTTTACCGGCTGTCTGACATGCGCAGCCCCAGTCCGCGTCCGAACCTGACCTATACTTACAAAGGGCACGAGCCGCATCCTAACGGATGGGCTATATCACTGGAAAAGATGCAGGCTCTTGACGCCGCCGGTCGGCTTGAGTTTCCGAAGAAGCAAGGCGGGCGCATTCAGCTTCGTAACTACCTCGATGAGCGTGAAGGGATGCCACTAACAATGCTGTGGGACGACATCTCGCCTATCAATGCGATGGCTCAAGAGCGCCTCGGCTATCCCACACAAAAGCCCCTCGCTCTGCTGGAGCGCATCCTTTTGACGAGCAGCGAGGAAGGCGACGTGGTGCTCGATCCCTTCTGCGGATGCGGCACCGCCGTCCACGCCGCGCAGAAGCTCAAGCGCCAGTGGATCGGCATAGACATCACCTGCCTCGCCATCGGCCTCATCGAGAAGCGGCTCAAGGACGCCTTCGGCGCGCGCTGCAAGTTCGAGGTCCACGGCACGCCGCAGGATCTCGAAAGCGCCCGCGACCTCGCCGCGCGCGACAAGTATCAATTCCAGTGGTGGGCCGTCACGCTCGTCGAGGCGCAGCCCTTCCAAGGCAAAAAGAAAGGCGCGGACACCGGCATTGATGGCCTCAAGTTTTTCCGCGACTTGGACCAGAAGGAAGTCCGCAAGATCGTCGTCAGCGTCAAAGGCGGCGGCATCAAGCCCGACGACGTGCGTGCGCTCAACTCCGTGCGCGACCGCGAGAAGGCCGAGATCGCCCTCTTCCTCTCCCTCGAAGCGCCCACCGCCGCGATGACCAAGGACGCCGCCGCCGCCGGCTTCTACGAAAGCCCGAACGGCAAGAAATTCCCCCGCGTGCAACTGCTCACCATCGAAGCCCTCCTCGCCCGCACCGCCCGCGCCGAGCACCCCGACTACGAGCCGGATTTGAACTTCAAGAAGGCGAGGAGCGAGGCCAGCGGGGAGCAACAGGGGCTGGCGCTTTAGTTCAGCAAACACATCATGAAGGCGGCATTCGCGATTTGGATTGAGGTAGCCGAATTGAAGCGGGTGGCGGAGTTGCTCCGCGTGATCACCAGCGGCCTGCAGATGGCGATTCATCTCGAAGTGCGGAACGGACGGATGGGTATCACATCAAGCGCTGTCAGCGCTGAAATAGTTTGCGAATGCGCCGAAGAATTCCGGGCAACCGTGACGGTCGGGCAGCTTCGCAAGCTGTTGAAACTTCCGCGACCGTTGCCAAAGATAAATGGCAAAATCATGTTCGCTGCGCGTCGAAATGACGGCACGATAACGAGCGAGTGGGCGGTGGCCAAAAAGGTTATGTTTCAGCCTTAGGCTGAGTACAGCGGAACGCCCGTGCCGAGCAGCCCGACTTCGAGCCGGATTTGAATTTCAAAAAGGCGAAGAGCGAGGCGAGCGGAGAGCGGGCGGAACTGCTGTGAGCTATTTCGACTAAGGGTTGGCGCGCGGTGCGTCCCGGAGGGACGGCGGAAGTTTGCCGGTGGTTTCGCTGCGCTTCACCACCGGCTTGAGCGGTTCATCAAAAAGCATGGCCGATTTTCGAGGAGCAGGGGCGCCCTCGCCCATGTTGACACTCGGGGCGGAGGCGCCCCTGCTCATTGTGCTGCGGGCTCGACACGCTTTGCACCGCTCTAGCTTCCGGTGTCCCTCCGGGACATGCAGAGGCGGCTTTCATGGAAAGTATCAGCAGAGTGCATGGAACGCTCTAGCGCAGCGCGTCGAGGGAGGTGGCGTTGCGTATTTGGGAATTGAGGCGATCCAGATCGGCGTCGAAGGCGGGGTGGGGGAATGCGAAGCTCTGGGCGGACAGGCCTTCGCCGAAGGTGAGCGCGTCCCATTGCAGGGAGCTAATATTAGCATGGAATCGCGCGACGGCGCGGCCGCGGAAGAATGCGCGCGTCCCCTCGGGCGGGTAGAAGATGGCGTGGTGGATTTGCTCCTCGGTGACGGTTCGGCGCATCTGGCCGGTGCGGGCGAGTTCGTAGTAGAGGCCGTTATCGAGCGAGACGTCGTGGTATTCGAGGTCGAGGGCCTGAAGCCACGGGTGCGTCCAGTCGAGCTTTTCGGCATCGCGGAAGGTTTCGAGGAGGAAGCGCTTCGCCGCCCAGTCGCAGCGGTCGCGGGTGGACATAGGATCGCGCGCCAAGTCGGCGAGGACGGCTTCCCATTCGGTGAGCACCCAGGTGGTGTCGTCGTCGTGATCGCAATGCGTGCGCGCGGCTGCGAGCCATTCGTGCTGGATGTCGAGTGCGCCCGCGGTGCGGCCACCTTCGCGGATGACGGGCCATTTCCAATCCTGATCCCGACTAATAAGCCGCGTGGCTAATATCGGATCAGCGAGACTAATGCGCGGGGCGTGATCCTTTTCGATGAGTTCCAAGACTAATGCCGTGGTGCCGATCTTCATCGCGGTGGCCCACTCGGACATATTGGCATCGCCGACGATGATGTGGAAGCGGCGGTAGAGATCGCTGTCGGCGTGCGGCTCGTCGCGCGTGTTCACGATGGGGCGGCGGTTCATCGTGTCGATGCTCGTGAGCACCTCGAAGAAATCGCTGCGCTGCGCGAGTTGGAAGACGCCGGGCTGTGCGCTTTCGTCCTCGCCCTCGATGCCGAGTTTTCCAGCGCCGGCGAAAAGCTGCCGCGTGGCGAGGAAGGAGACGCTGTCGCGGACGACGCGCTCCCACGGGGTGTCGCGGCGCATGAGGAAGTTGTCGTGGCACCCGTAGCTGTGCCCCTGGAAGTCCGTGTTGTTTTTGTAAAGCCGGCAGCGTTGGCCGGCGGGGAGGTGCGCGTTCCGGCGGCGCATGCACTCCTCGAGCACGCGTTCGCCGGCCTTGTCCTGCGCGACGATGTCCATGAGGGTGGCGCACTCGGGCGTGGAGTATTCGGGGTGCGCGTGGTCGTTGTAAAAGCGTGCGCCGTTCGAGAGCACGAGGTCGCTCTTGATTTCCTCGAAGGTGAGGTTGCGATGCTTGTCGAGTTCGTAGTACGCGGCCTCGTCGGTGTCCTGCCGAAGCTCGGGTGCGCGGAAGCCGCGGGCGTCGTTGTGCGGATCCTCGCTCTCGTAGTCCCATTTCATGAGCGAGCCGTGCTCGGTGTAGCTGCGCACGATGGCGATACTCTCGCGAACGACGTCCACATCGGACATGCCGTCCACGGTGATTCCATACTCGGTTTCGATGCCGAAGACGCGTCTCATGTGCGCAGACGATGGCGCATCGGGGCGGAAGATTCCAGCGCTTCCGCATTTCGGCACGAAATGCGGAGTCCTGCTTGCGTCATTTTCGCATTGTCGTAGAAGCGCGGCGTGACGCGACTCATCCTCCTATTCCTCGCCTTCGTCACGCCGGTCTTCGCGGACATGGCGGCGCAGGATGCACGTTTCAAGAAGCTGCCCGCGGGTCGCGAGATCAGCCCGCCCCGCGCGCTCGAAGGGATGGCGCTCGCGCTTGGGAAGACGAACAAGCACGGCGTCGCGGAGTATGTGGATGCGAAGGGCGGGCCGGGTTTTGAGAAGGCACTGCGGATGAGCGTGCGCAAGGTGCCGGAGAATCCGTGGGGATTTCAGACGCACTCGAAGTGTGCCGTGAAGGTGAAAAAGGGCGAGGTGCTGCTCGCCGTCTTCTGGGCGCGGGCCGCGGGTACGAGTGACGAGGCGGGAGGGATGTTTGTCTTCGAGCTGTCGCGTGCGCCGTACACGAAGTCGTCGTCATTCCGTTTCGAGTGCGGGAAGGTGTGGACAAAATTTTACGTCCCGTTCATCGCGGCGATGGATTACGGGGAGGATGACATCGCGCTGCATTTCCAGGCCGGCGACGCGAAGCAGACGATGGAGATCGGCGGGCTGAAGGTCATTAGTTATGGCAATGGCGTGACATTAGGCGACCTGCCATATACGCCGCTGACTTACAAAGGGCGCTCTCCGGATGCGCCGTGGCGCAAGGAGGCGGCGGACAGCATCGAGAAGGAGCGCAAGGCGCAACTGACTGTCGTCGTGACGAGCATCTCGGGGAGGTCGCTGCCGGGCGCAGAGGTGCGGGTGCGGCAGGTGCGTCACGCCTATGGATTTGGGAGCGCGGTGGCGGCGGCCCCCTTGCTCGACACGGGTGCGGACTCCGACACGTATCGCAATGTGGTGGCGAATGCGTTCAACCGGGTGACGGTGGAGAATGACATGAAATGGCAGGAGTTTGAAGGCAATCGCCAGCGGGCGCTGGACGCGGTGAAATGGCTCCGCGAAGCGGGTATCGCGGTGCGCGGGCACAATCTGCTCTGGCCCGGCTGGACGCGGCTGCCGAAGGATGTGGCGGCACTGGAAGGCAAGCCGGATGCGCTGCGGAAGCGGATACTCGATCATGTGCGCGACGAGGTGGGCGCTTTCAAGGGGCAGATCCTGGAATGGGATGTGGTGAACGAGCCGGTGACTAATACGGACGTGCAGCGCGTATTAGGCAACGGGATATTAGCCGAGACCTTCAAGGCGGCGCGTGAGGCGGACCCGCAGGCGAAGCTATTCATCAATGACTACAGCATTCTTTCGCACGGAGGAGCGGACACTGAGCACCAGGACGCTTACTTCAAGACGATCCGTGAATTGCTGGATGCGAAAGCGCCGGTGCAGGGGATCGGGATGCAGGGGCACTTCCATGAGCAACTGACGCCTATCACGAAAGTGTGGGAGATATTGAACCGGTTCGGCGCGCTGGGGCTGCCGATTGAAATCACCGAGCATGACATCAATGTGTGGGACGATGAGGTGATGGCGGACTATACGCGCGATTTCATGACGGCAGTCTTTGCGCATACGGCGACGAGCGGCTTCATCACATGGGGCTTCTGGGAGAAGCGGCACTGGATCCCCAATGCGGCGCAATGGACGGGTGCCTGGCAGCTTCGCGGGCATGGGAAGGTGTGGTATGATCTCGTCTTCAAAAAGTGGTGGACGAGTGTGAACACCGAGACCGGCAAGGGCGGTGTGGCGAAGGTGCGCGCCTTTCTCGGCGACTACACGATCGAGGTGCGCGCCGGAGCAAAGGCGAAAACGGTGCGCGTGAAACTGCCGAAGGGCGGAACTCGGGTGGAGATCGAGTTGTGACGGAGCATTTTCACGCAGAGCCGCGAAGGTGACTGGCGATCGGTTGCAACGCGGGAGCGTCTGTTTTCGCACCGGGTTTTTGCCCGTGCTTTTGCTCAACTTAAACGCCTGCGTTTTTCCGCCAAAAGCAAAACGCGCGGGACGTGAGTCCCGCGCGCTGCGTAAGGAGGATGGGAATTGTTTTTTTGCGACTATTCGCTGACCGGGGTCGGCGGCGGCGGCACGTTCGGGATGTTTGAGCGCGGGATGTTTGAGAGCGGGATGTTTGGCCGCGGGATGCCGAGGAGAGGCGGGAAGCCAATGCGGCCCGGGTCGAAGCCGTTGCCGGGACCGGCGGCGATGGGCGGTGCGCTGGTGCCCTTGAAGTCGAGGCCACGGCCTTTTCCAGGACCTTGTGCGATGACATCCTTGCCGTCGGCGATGCTTTTTCCATCGGCAAGGCTGCCGTCCGATCCGTTTCCGCTGCGGTCACGCGAGGTGCCTGTGCCGTCGGAGGGGGGCTCCTGGGCGATGGCGGTGGGTGCGCCTGCGACTTCGTGGTCGGTGAGTGCGATGTCGGAGAAGACGTTCAGTTCGCGGATGGCGAGCGGGGCCTCACCGCTCTCCGGGGTCCAGCGCAGGGCGAGAGCCGATGCCTTGGTCTCGGCAAAATCGGCGAAGGCGCGCTGCGAGGTGCCGTCGAACTTGAGAGTGATGGACGGGTTGACGCCTTCGATGCTCACGGGAGTGGACTGCTGCGGGGCCTCGCTGAGGAGGAAGATGTCCACCTTGCCGCGGGTGTTGGCATTTGCGAGGAGCGAGAGACGCGTGAAGGGGTGAGCGCTGTCGAAGCGGACGACCATGCCGGATTCGGCTAGGGAGGGTTTCACACTCAGCAGGCTCTCCGGATCATCATCAATGGCGTGCTGCCAGCTTTTCTCGCTGCCGCCGGAATTGGCGAAGGTGACGGCACCGTTCGCGTAGATGCCAGCCATGTTAAAGGCAGTCTGGTTGTTCACAAAATCACCGAGGAGTTGCTTCACGTCCACGGCCTGCGGACGGGTCACGATGGCGGTCGAGGCGGCTGAGCGTTCGCCGAAGACATTCAGGCTGTAAATCGGCGAGGGGTCCGTGATGTTCGTCTCGATGAGCAGGTACTTCGCGAATTTGTTGATGCGTTGCGCGAGCTTGCGGTTGTTGATGCTTTCGACCGGCACGTCCTTGGCGACGAGCGTCCAAGCCTTGTCTCCGGGCGCGGCGTCGTGGTCGCCTGCGTAGAGCGAGATGGTGCCGCTCGGGGCTTTCGTCGAGAGTTCAAAGTTCGACACGAGCTGGGGCTCTGCAAACTGGAGCAGGTAATGCTGCTTGCCCGCGATCGCCGGCCAACCGGTGGCCACATCGTCGTCGAGCCACGCCGCGGCTGCTTCCGTCGCACTGTAGCGCTGCGTGGCTGCATCGTAAATGGAAAGTGTAGTGGTGTAGTGCTGCCGGGCGATGTTTTTGGCGTAGCCCTGAGTGGCAACGCTGGTGGATTTCTCCGGCGGAGCTGCGAACGCGAGCGACGAGCAGGCGACCGCGATGACGGTGAAGAGTATGGGTGTGTTCATATGCGGATGTGGTGTATTTTAGCTACCGTTGAGAGGTGTGGAAAGAGAAATCATAACGAAAACGATGCGCGAATTTCGATCAAGCAGATATGGATAGTACGGTAATTATCTGCAATCACAGTTTTTCTGCAAGTGATTTCTCGATTTTTTTCTCGCCGCACTCGGCATTCTTGTGTTGGATTCCATGGCAATGTTGTTAAGTGAAAGTTCGGTGGTGCCCATTCCACCGCTTGCACGCCTGCCCTGAGTGTGGGATACCAAGAGACTTTTGAACTGACGCCCTTTCCAAAATTTATCGTGCAAACATTATCTCCGAACGACCTGAAACCCGAGACTGGAAGCACCGAACCCGCGCTGAGCGAGGGAACAAAGATTGGCGGCTGCTATGTGCTCCGCCGCAGTCTGAGCAAGCCCGGTGAGCGGCCGGTGTGGGTCGCGAGCGACGAAGTCCTCGGGAAAGACGTGACGCTTCACTTTGTCCCCGCGACGGTGGCTGCCGATGCCCGTGCGATGACGGAGCTCCGCCAGGAGGTGAAGCGGAACCGCCAGCTCATTCACCCGAACATTCTCCGCGTATATGACTTTGTGGAGGATGGCAATCACGTCGCGATTTCGATGGATGAGTTTGACGGCGAGTCGCTGCACGAGGTCTTGAAGCGAAAAGGGACATTGGACCCGGCGGATATCAAGCCGTGGATCGCCCAGTTGGCCGAGACGCTTGGGGATGCGCATCGCATCCAGCTTTTCCACCGCGATCTGTCGCCTGACAACATCTACCTCCGGCCGAATGGCGGGCTGCTGGTCTCGAATTTTGGAATCAATCGGGTGATCCTTAATTCACTGGAGCGCGCAGGTCTCGCGAAGGATGTCGATGCGCATCTGGGATATCTCAGTCCGCAGCAGATCGACGGGGATCGTCCGAATGCAAGTGACGACATCTACGGTCTGGGTGTGCTCATGCATACGTTGCTCGCCGGAGCACCGCCCTTTTCCGGGGACGGTGTCGTCGTGCAGATCCGGAAGGCAGTGCCCCCGCCGATTTCGGCATTGCGTGCTGCGGCGGGAGCCGAAGCCCCCGTTCCCGCATCGTGGGAGAAGCTGATCGCCGGCTGTCTCGAAAAGAACCCCGAGGCGAGACCGCGCAATCTGACTGACGTACTCACGTTGCTCGGTCAGGATTCCAGTTCGGCCCGCCCGCAGGCCGTGCAGGCCGATGCGGCGGTGGCTGGCAAGGCAGTCGCAGGCACGCAAGAACAAACCCCCGCCGGTCTGGATGCGCCGGTGAAAAAGGCAGGCCATCCCGAACCCGAAGGAAACGGAATCGTCGCCGGAAAACCAGCCGATCCTGCGCCCGTGGTGGAAAGTGCCTCCGCATCAAGCAAGCCGCTCCACCCGGAGATGCCGCCGATCGTGCCAAGCACCCCCGCGCGCAAGCCTCCCGTGAAGGGGGCGCTTTCCGCGAATTTCCCGGACTTGGACCGGCCGCGCTCGAAGGCGCCGCTCGTCTGGCTGGTCCTCGCGGCTGGGATCATCGGCGGCGGAATCTACCTGCGGAACAACAAGCCGGATCCCGCCGAGGGTGATTCCAATGGTGCGATCTCGGATATTGGCGTGGCAGGAAATCCCCAGGACGGGGCTTTGCCGAAGATTCCTGATGCCGGCGAAGGACGGCCCTCGAAGTCACCGGATTCCCTCCCTGATCCGTTGCCCGTGACAGCTCCTAAGACCGCGGCAACCCCCGCGACGGGCGGATCGGTCGAGGCGCCCAAGACTGTCGCGACGACTGCGCCGAAACCATCGAAGCCCGCTGCCCTGATCGGCACCGACCCCGTTCCCTCGACACTTCCGCCGGCGG
>JBDSAR010000083.1:0-2178 GCA_039922035.1 Chthoniobacteraceae bacterium | reverse complement strand
GCGTCGCGGAACAACGGGGCGATGGAGTTGCGCATTTGTTCGCATACCGCGAAGGCGATTACACGATCGCGCTGCCGTTGCTCGTGCGTCCGGTGGATGCGGAGAAGCCCGCGGGCTGGCAGGATGCAACGTCCGTTTACGGCTACGGCGGTCCGGTTGCATCGCATGATTCGATTCCGGAACCGGTCGTGCGCAATTTTCAAACAGCCCTCACCGCAGCGCTGGCGGACCTGCGGGTGGTCGCCGTCTTTTCCCGACTCCATCCGCTCATCGCCCAGCACCATGTCCTCGCCGGAATCGGCGAATGTCTCGCGACCGGCACGACCCTCTCGATCGATCTGACACTCACGGAAGACGAGCAGCGCGCGGGATATCGCAAAGACTGCCGCGCGAAGCTGCGAAAATTGCGGGAAGCCGGTTTTGTCGGACTGCTGGACTCCGCGAATCGCTACCTGCGGGAGTTCGTCGAAATCTATCGCGAGACGATGCGCCGCGCAGGTGCGCAGGAATCGTATTTTTTCGACGAGGCCTACTTCAACCTGCTGACCCGCGAGCTCGGCGGTGCCGCGCGTCTGTTCGTTGCGCTGAAGGACGGCGAGGTGGTTGCGGCAACGCTCTGCACGATCTGCGGAGACATCGTCCAGGACCATCTCGGCGGGACCCGCAGTGCCTTCCTGAAGTTTTCGCCCGATCGCCTCGTCGTCGATACCGAGCGCCAATGGGCGATGCAAACCGGGGCCCGTTTCCTTCACCTCGGTGGCGGAGTCGGATCGCAGGAGGACTCGCTTTACCTCTACAAGACCGGCTTCTCAAAACGCCGGCATACCTACTCCACGTTTCGCTGGGTGCTAAGGCCCGACATCTATCAGACACTCGAAGAGGAACGCCGCTGCTGGAACGCAGCGCATGACATGGAGCCCATTTCGCCCGGGTACTTTCCCGCCTATCGCTGCCCCGCTACGCCACGGCAGGATACATCTGCCGCGCCCTCCAACGCGGAAGGCTCCCAAATAATCGTTCACCATGGATAAGTCGCAGACATCGCAGACGAACCTTTCTCCCCCTACAGACCGGATCGTCGTGCTCGGGGCCGGCGGACACGCGAAAGTCGTGATCAGCACCATCGTCGCTGCCGGCGGCGCGATTGCCGGCATCTATGACGACGATGAAGGGAAGTGTGGCCGGAGCCTCCTTGGCCACACCGTGAGCGCGTCGCCTTCTGAGTGTTGCGGCGATGCTGTCATCGCCATCGGCGACAACGCCCAGCGCGAGCGCGTCGCTCGCGCTATGACTTATCAATGGCGAACCGTGGTGCATCCCTCGGCGCACGTCGACCCGTCGGCCGTCCTCGGTGCCGGGGTCGTAATTTTTGCGGCCGCTATCATCCAGCCCGACGTCGTGCTCGGTGACCATGTGATCGTGAATAGCGGTGCGACGATCGACCATGATTGCTCGGTCGGCGACTTCGCACACATAGCCCCCGGGGTGCATCTCGCCGGTGGAGTGCAGGTCGGGCGCGGCGCATTTTTCGGGATAGGCAGCGTGGTGCTGCCGGGCTTAAAAATCGGCGCGTGGGCCACCGTCGGTGCGGGCGCGGTGGTGATCCGCGATCTCCCTGAGCGAGCAGTGGCTTACGGAGTGCCCGCCAAACAGAAGAACCTATGAGCCCACGCATCTATCTTTCACCTCCTCATATGGACGGCGTGGAGTTGGAGTTAGTCAAAGAGGCGTTTGCATCCAATTGGATCGCTCCGCTCGGGCCGCATGTGGATGCCTTTGAAAGTGAACTCGCAGCCTACACCGGCGTGCCGCACGCGGCGGCCCTCTCGTCCGGTACCGCTGCGCTGCACCTCGCATTGCGCCTGGTCGGATTGCAGCGTGGTGACGAAGTGCTGTGCTCGACCTTCACCTTCAGCGCCAGCGCGAACCCGATCGCCTATGAAGGTGCGACGCCCGTTTTCATAGATTCGGAAAGCACGAGCTGGAACATGGACCCTGGGCTCCTCACCGAGGAACTCGCTGCGTGTGCAGCCAGAGGTCAGCTTCCCCGCGCCGTCATCGTCGTCGATCTTTACGGCCAAAGCGCAGACTATGCGCCGATCCTCGATGCCTGCGCCAAGTATGCCGTGCCGGTCATCCAGGATTCCGCGGAGGCCCTGGGAGCGACTTATCGCGGCG
>JBDSAR010000082.1:0-2661 GCA_039922035.1 Chthoniobacteraceae bacterium | reverse complement strand
GCCCGCCGCGCGCCATCACGATCACGCCGGAGGAAATTCCGGCAGGCGAGCGCTTCGAGAAAGTCGAGAAGCGTCCCGCGGAATTCAAGATCGACATGATCCGCTGCATCTACTGCGGCATGTGCGAAGAGGTTTGCCCCGAGCAGGCGATTTTCCTGCGGAAAGACTACGCCATCACCGGAATCACGCGCGCCGAGATGGTCCACGACAAAAAGAAACTCTACGAGTTGGGCGGCGTCTTCAAGGGGCTCGTGCACAAGTGGAATCCGGAAAAGTAGCCGATGAATCCGCTCCTCTTCGGCCTCTTCGCATTCCTGATGCTCGCCTTCGGCGTGAGTGTCGTCGTGAACCGCAATCCGGTCGCGTCTGCGTTGAGTCTCGTGGTCAGCTTCCTCTGCCTCGCCGCACTCTACGTCGGGCTCGACGCCTACCTTATCGGCAGCGTGCAGGTCGTCGTGTATGCGGGCGCTGTCATGGTGCTGTTCCTCTTCATCATCATGCTGCTCGATTTGAAAGTGGAGCAGCGGCGCAAATTCAACCTGCTCGCAGTCGGCGGCGGCGCACTCGTCGCGCTCGCATTCGCCGCGCAGGTCGTCGGCGTCCTCGGAAAATTCCCGATGGGCGACAAACCATTCCCCACGCTGAAGCTGCCGCCGGGCGAATCGCTGAATGACATCCAGAAAGTCGGCGAGGCTATGTTTTCGCAGCACACGCTGCCGCTGCAAATCGTCGGAGTGCTCATCCTCGTCGCCACCATCGGCGTCGTCGTCATCTCGAAGCGCGAACTGAAATGACCCTCACGCTCAACCACTATCTCCTCGTCAGCGGCCTGCTCTTCGCGATCGGCTTTGCTGGCGTGCTGCTGCGTCGGAACATCATCATCATCTTCATGTGCCTCGAGCTGATGCTGAACGCCGCGAACCTCTCGCTCGTCGCCTTCAGCCGCTTCAACGTCGGCGCTCCGGGAACACCGAATGAAGGCCTGCCGAATTTCAACGCACAGGTGCTCGTGTTTTTCATCATCACCGTCGCCGCCGCGGAAGTCGCGGTCGGTCTCGCCATCATCGTCGCCCTCTTCCGTGCACGGCAGACCACGCACGTCGAGGATATCGCCTCGCTGAAATTCTAGCGCCGGATGGATACCGCCAAACTATTCCCCTGGTTCATCCTCCTGAATCCGCTCATCGCAGCGGTGCTCATCCTCGTTGCGACGCGGAAAAATCACGGCGTCAGCGCGACCATCAGCACGCTGTCCGCACTCTTTGGCCTCGTGGCCGCGGCATGCGCGTGGTCGCTGCCCGAGGTGCACAGCTCGGTGATGTGGCTCGATTTTGGCAAGGCGCTGCAGGTGCCGCTCGGCGTGAAGCTCGATCATCTCGCAAAGACGATGCTGCTCGTCGTCACCGGCATCGGCTTCCTCGTGCATCTCTACAGCACCGTTTACATGGAGCACGACGAGTCGAAGGCGCGCTTTTTCGGCCACCTCTCGCTCTTCATGTTCTCGATGCTCGGCATCGTGCTCGCGGATAACTTCGCGATGATGTTCATCTTCTGGGAACTCGTCGGCGTGAGCAGCTACCTGCTCATCGGCCACTGGTTCACGCGCGACGCCGCAGGCAAGGCCGCGAACAAGGCGTTCATCATGAATCGCCTCGGCGACTTCGGCTTCATGCTCGGCATCCTCATGCTGTGGGCCAGCGCGGGCACGGTGACTTTTGACGGTCTGAACACCGATGCAGCGAAGGCCGCGCTCACGCACAATCCGTATTATCTCTCGGCGGCGATTCTGTGCATTTTTTGCGGCACGATCGGAAAGAGCGCGCAGTTTCCGCTGCACACGTGGCTCCCCGATGCGATGGAAGGCCCCACGCCCGTCAGCGCGCTCATCCACGCGGCGACGATGGTCGCGGCGGGCGTGTATTTGCTGGCGCGGATCGCGTTCCTGCTGAGTTGGGAATCCTGCCATTGCGCAGGCATGACCATCGCGTGGATCGGCGGCATCACCAGCATCCTCGCCGCGCTCATGGCCACGCAGCAAGACGACATCAAGCGAGTCCTCGCCTACTCCACGCTCTCGCAACTCGGCTACATGGTCATGGCCGCCGGTCTCGCGCCGAATGCCGAAGGCGGCCCTGCGATGTTTCACCTTTTCACGCACGCCTTCTTCAAAGCGCTCCTCTTCCTCGGCGCCGGTGCGGTGATCC
Organism: Chthoniobacteraceae bacterium; assembly: GCA_039922035.1. GTDB lineage: Bacteria > Verrucomicrobiota > Verrucomicrobiia > Chthoniobacterales > Chthoniobacteraceae > SXWH01. The sequence goes on along the minus strand of JBDSAR010000082.1, from coordinate 457 downwards.
ACGCGCTGCATCACGAGCAGGACATTTGGAAAATGGGCGGCCTCTCGAAGACGATGCGCATCACCACCGCGACGTTCGCGCTCGGCACACTCGCGCTCACAGGCTGCCCTGGCCTCGCGGGCTTCTTTTCAAAGGACGCCATCCTCCTCGCGGCATTCGAGCACAATAAGCTCCTGTTCGGCATCGCGCTCTGCACGGCCTTCCTGACCGCGTTCTACATGACGCGCCTCTTCGTCGTCGCCTTCCTCGGCAAAGCCCGCAGCGAAGCCGCGCATCACGGCCACGACTGCCCGCGCTCGATGACATGGCCGCTCGTCATCCTCGCCTTCCTCTCGATCTTCGCCGCCTACGGCGCAGTGCCGCACTGGTTCGGGATTACGCATGGTGAGGCCGGCGCATTCGTGCCCACGCTCGCAATTCTCGCATTTGTCGCCGGAACCGCAGTCGGCTGGATTCT
>JBDSAR010000081.1:0-2762 GCA_039922035.1 Chthoniobacteraceae bacterium | reverse complement strand
CGGCACTTCGGTGAAGGTCTTCCAAATCGCGATCGGCTTCTCGTGCTGGCCGTTCCATGCGGACGTCTTGAATTCGAGAAAGCGATTTGCACCGAAGTAGGGACGGGCTGGTTATTTTCGCAGAGGTCTCCATACCAAACGCAGTTGAAAACAAACATCATCCAAAATCCGGGACTCGAGGAAAAGCACGCTTCTCCGCGCAGATCATAGTCCGGTGTTCCACTGATTTTGATATCAACCTGTGAATCGCGGCTTGGTGAATCTGCCCTTCGTCTGTCCCACGTCCTTCGAGATTTCCGTCCGCGCCACCGTCGACCGCGAGCCGCCGACGCTGTGGGCGGGCTCGCTGACACGAATCCCTATGGCGGGCCGATGAAGCCAAAGCCGGACGCAGATCGGGCGATGCTCTGCGGCTTTCGCAAATGCTCACTTCCGTCCCCGACAGCACTCTGGTGGACCACTTCCTCGCGATGGCGGCGGGCAGGCGGACGCAGCCATGCGACGCGGGCGAACAGGTCACGCCGCGGCCGTTCTTCAGATAATAGGCGGATGAATTTCTGCCGCACGCGATCTGTGAATTCCGGATCGGCAGGACTTCCGATGCGCGTATTCGGATTGCGCCCGCCATTGAGCAGGAGTGCCGTCGTCTCCGCGTCGCCCCGGAGGATCGTGTGAGCGAGCAACGGATGGCGGCTGCCGTCCACCTTTGGCGGGAGCCGGTGGCTGCCCACGCTGGCTTTCCCGCGGTCTGCGGCGCGGCGCGTGATCGCCTTGATGAACGAACTGCGCGCGGCCTTTGTCCATCCGAGATTCGCGCGGCTCGCGCCGAGAATGGGCTGAATACGGTTCCGGTCGTCGAGTTTGAAAGCCCGCACTATCGCCCGCGCCCCAGCGGGTATCGGCCTCGCAGCGTTCCGGCCTTTTTTCAAAAGTACGGCCAGCACGTCCGACTTGCGTGCATCGACGGCATGACAGATTTCGGTGCGTCCGCGAGCATCGGTCTGATCCATCGCAGCGCCGTTCGCGATGAATTCCTCCACTTGCTTCTCTTCGCCGCTGGCCGCCGCGAGCATGAGCGGGGTGGTGCCGGCGGCCTCAGGGTCTGCGCGTGATTCGAAAACGAGCGCGAGCGCGCAAAAAAGACTGCGGCGATTTGGGTTAGAAATTTCCAGCAAGGGCTTCGCACGGCAGCCCGCAATAAAAAGCACAAGACCGGAATGAGCCGAGCAACCTCGACAGCCGTCGCGAGGTCGAAAAAGATGACAGCTTTTAGATCTCGAAGTCCGTCTCGAACTTCAGCCGCTCACGGAGGAACTCGAGAATGTGCGCGATGCTTTCCTGTACTGTGAGTTTGCCGGTCTCGACGGCGATTTCCGGATCAGTCGGCGCTTCGTAGGGCGCGTCAATTCCGGTGAACTGTTTGATCTCACCGGCGCGCGCCTTCTTGTAGAGGCCCTTCGTGTCGCGCTGCTCGCAGGTTTCGAGTGAGGCGTTCACAAACACCTCGTAAAAGTCCACGCCGCTCTCGCACGCGATGGCGCGCGCGCGGCGGCGGTCGGCCTGATACGGGGAGATGAATGCGGTGATGACGACCACGCCCGCATCGGCCATGAGGCGCGCGACCTCGGCGACGCGGCGGATGTTTTCCACGCGGTCCTCGGGCGAAAACCCAAGGTTGGAGTTCAGCCCGTGGCGGATGTTGTCGCCGTCGAGGATGTAGGTCTGCATCCCGAGGTTGAACAGCTCGCGGTCGAGCGCATTCGAGAGCGTGCTCTTGCCGCTGCCGCTGAGGCCCGTAAGCCAGATGATGGCGCCCTTGTGCCCGTTGCGCGCGAAGCGCCGGTTCGGCGTGACGGTGCCGTCGGTCCAGAAAATGTTCGAGGACTTGGCATGCGTGCGGTCGGTGTAAACGCCGCCGAAGATGATGCCGCCGCCGGCAACGATCCGGTCGTCCACGATGACGAAGCGGCCCAGGAGCGCGTTGCGATCCGCGTTGTCAAAGGCGAGCGCGCCGCGTGTCTGGATGGTGATCTCGGCGACGTCGTTCCTCGCGATGTAGCCGCGGTCGCCGGGGAGCGTGTCGAGCGTGGAGGCGTCAATGATGCGCTCGATGCTGACGATCTCCGCGTCGAGTTCCTGCGTGGTGAGCTTGAGTTTGGTGCGCTCGCCGATGGCGAGGTTGCACTTGCCCATCCAAAAAAGGCGCGCCTTAAAACGATTCGATTCGATCGGCGCGTCCTGCTCGTGCGACGCGACGTGCCCGCGCTCCACGAAAATCTGCTCGGTGAGCGTGATGCCGACGCTCTCGCCTGCGGCGGCGGAAGTCTTCACCGGCCCGCTCCAGTTCTCGATGCTCTTCACCACACCGGTCTTGTTGCCGGGCGAAAAGACGAGCGTGTCGCCGACCTTCAGCGAGCCCGCCTCAATGCGTCCAGCGATGATGCGGCGGTCGTCAAAGCGATACACGTCCTGCACAGGGAGGCGCAGCGGGAGATCGTTGAGCGGCTTCGGCGGCTCAAAAGTGTCGAGCATGTCCGTGATCGTCGGACCGGAATACCATTTGAGATTCGGGAGTTGGGAGTTGAGCGTCGCCTCCGCATCCGCCGGAATGCGCTGCGCGACGTTGATGCCGCCACGTGCGCTGATCGGAATGAACGCGCGCGCTTCGAGGCCGATCTCTTTCAGAAATGCCGTGTACTCCGCGACGACGTTGTCGAAGACGTCCTGCTTGAAATCCACGAGGTCCATCTTGTTCACCGCGA
>JBDSAR010000080.1:0-1799 GCA_039922035.1 Chthoniobacteraceae bacterium | reverse complement strand
GATCCACGCGGCGGTCCCCGGTCTGGTTCAGCGCCACCACATCGCGCGTCACGTCGTTGAAGTTGATCACCTTTCCCTCAGCCATTGAGCGGGCCATCTGTTTGATCCGGCTCGGCAGGAAATACTTCGCGCCCTTCACGCGCAGCGCGCCGACTTTTCCCTCGTAAGCCTGCAGCAGCACAAGCCCGCCGCCGCCGGTCTGCTCGGGGATCACGACCTGAGTCGCCTTGTAGCCCTTCGCGTGATACGCCTTCTCCAGCGCCGCGCGCGCATTCTCCACATCGGCAAAAGTGCGGCCCGGCCCGAGGAATTGATACACCGCCTCCTCGACCTCGATGCGCGGCAGCGTCTGCGTCCCGAGCACGCGGAACTCGCGGATGAAAAGCTTCTGCTGCACCTCGGCCGGCGGCGTCTCCGAGACCTTCGCGCCGCCCGTCTCCGCGCCATTCGCACCACCGCACACTCCTGCGATCAGCGGGAGCAACCACGCCGAAAGCGGCGGCAGGATTTGGCACGGGCGGTTGAAAGTCATCGGCAGAAAAATCTCGACGCCCTATCTCACCTCACCCGGAACACGGGCAAGCAACGCATTGTTACCTTTGAGTGACGGGTATGTGCCGGATGTTGGAAAACCCGGTTTTTCCCTGTGTGCAAACATTCCACCCATGTCGCGAAACCGACACACGACCGGATTGCGACATCTCCATGACGGGGCCGCGACAGTTTGTGCGGATGTCTTGAGAAGATCATCTTTCATCGCAAGGCGCCTTGCTGATTCCTAATCGCCCAGCCGGTATCCGAAGCCGCGCACGGTCTGGATTTGGTCCGACGCAGCGCCCAGTTTTTCCCGGAGCCGCCGCAATTGCGTGTCCACGGTGCGCGGTGAAATCTCGCTCTCCGCACCCCATGCCGATTCGATGAGCTGCTCCCGCGAAACGACACGCCCGCCCGCGCTCATCAGCACTGTCAGCAATCGGAAATCCAGCGCGCTGAGTTCGGCGGGCTTCCCGTTCACGGTGACGGTCCGGCTGTCCGCGTCCAGCCTCAGCACACCGGCGCTCAGCCGCGGTGGCCGGGTCTGCTCGGTCGAGCGTCGCGAAAGGATTGCCCTCACCCGCAGCGCAAGTTCGCGCGCGCTGAAGGGCCTTGCCACATAGTCATCCGCACCGAGTTCGAGCGCCACGATCCGGTCTATCTCCTCCGAACGTTCCGACAACGCGACGACCGGGATACCGGATGTCGCCGGTGTGGATTTCATCGTCCGCAACACCTCCTTGCCCGCCATGCCGGAAATCATCATGTCGAGAATCACCAGCGCCGGCATCAGGTCGCGGGATTTCTTCAGCACCTCCGCGGCATCCACGGCATGCAGCACGTCAAAGCCGGCATTCACGAGATTGGAATGGATGAGCGCCGCAGAGCCTTCATCACCGTCCGCAACAAGAATGCTCAGCTCCGAATGATCACTTCTCATGCGAATCGTGGAGTTTGGCCGGGGAATGCACACCGCTCACCCACCCGTCGAACGCCCTGCAACACCAGGGGACAAACGCACTTCTCGCGCGTCGGGAGTAAGACAAAGATGGATGGCCGGCTGCAATGCACGGCATTCTTTTCCCACGCCATTGTTACGCTTGTGTGGCCCTTGGTTGACATTGTGGTGACAACTCGACGGCAGCGTGTGCCATGCACTGGTTTCGCACCTCCGGCACTCATTCCAGCCACCCGCAGCTAGAGCGGCTCACCAAAAAGCATCGCCGAGTTTCAAGGAGCCGGGGCGCCCTCGCCCCAAGTTGCTC
>JBDSAR010000079.1:0-4345 GCA_039922035.1 Chthoniobacteraceae bacterium | reverse complement strand
GCGGCGCAAAAGTTCGAACCGGGTGCGGTCTCTACCGAGGCCGAGGCCGGACTGCAAAGCGATGCCGGAGAAATCCAGGAGGTCGCGGACTCGGCACGACCGGCAAACGGCGGTGAGAATCTGCTGGAGCCGCTCGAGCAGACAGACTCCGGCAAGCCGGCAGAGGAAGATCCTCGCGCAAAGTAACCGGCGGCGCGGCTCGCGGTTCGCGTTCGGAAGCATGGAGATCGTCCGGGGCGACTGCCTGGGTGTCTGCACGCATCACGGCTTCGGCTGCAGCACGCCATTCACCATCGCCATTCCGTGCGTCGCGAGCCAGACTCCGTCACTACGATGAAACGTGTCCTCCTTGCTTTGCTTCCCGCGCTGCTGCTTTTCCCGCACTTCGCTTTTTCACTTGCCGCCTCGGACGAGGCGGCACTCAGGCAGCTCACGAAGGAATACGCCTCGTGGAGCTACTCGGGCCGTCCGATCGAATTTTGCAACCGGCTCGATTACAATTCCTTCGAGGAGCAGCGGCGCATCCTGATCAAGCTTGCCGAGCTTCAATGGAGCGGGCTTTGGGGCGATTACTGGCGGCGGCACGATGTGAATGATTTGAAAACGCTCCGCACGTTTTCGCCGAAGGATTTCTGGTTCCACTTCCACAGCAGCTTCCGCCCAGTGCCGGAGAATCGTCGCCACTTTCTCCTCAGGCGCACGTCAATCGAAGTGCATGCCATCACCGAGGCGCGCGGCTGCGCCTACGTGATCTATCAGGCCACGCACGGCAGCCGTGCATCCGAGAGCGATGACGACCTTCTCGTCCTGCGCGCGCGGTGGTCGGATGGCGAATGGCGGCTGGTCGCCCTGCCGGGCGTCACCGCAAAGCTCCGCCGGGAACTCGATGCGGCGTCGTCGAAGAAGCACATCAGACAATAGGCAAACGGATACTGCCTTTCGGGCGCTCGCGGTTTCCTTTCTCCCGAAGTCCTGGCCGTTTTGCTTTTGCTCTGTCGAATCCTGTCAGAAGCCGCACGCAAAAATGAATCCTTCGCCGACTGAAATCCTCGCCACGGTGTTCTTCGCGCTCGCGGTGCTGCACACCTTTTCCGTGAAGCGATTCGCGCACTGGGCGCACAAGTTTCCGCCGGATTCCATCCAGGAAAACATGCTGCATTTCCTCGCGGAAACGGAAGTCGTCTTCGGCCTTTGGGCGGCGGCACTTTTCCTCGGCATCGCGGCACTCAAGGGCTCGGTGCATGACGCGGTGAGCTACATCGAGGGCCTGAATTACAACGAGCCGAAGTTCGTGCTGGCGGTGATGGTCGTGGCGGCCACGCGCCCCGTCGTGAAGCTCGCAGAGCGGCTGATTTCCATCGCGGCGCGGATCATTCCGCTCGGCGAAAGCATGTCGTTCTACATCGCCGCCTTGTTTCTCGGGCCGCTGCTCGGCTCGCTCATCACCGAGCCCGCGGCGATGACGCTGCTCGCGCTCGTGCTCAAGCGCCGGTATTTCGATTGCGGCATCAGCCCGAAGTTCGCCTATGCCACGCTCGGCCTGCTCTTCGTGAATGTCTCCATCGGCGGGACACTCACGCATTTCGCCGCACCGCCTGTGCTGATGGTCGCGGCAAAATGGAAGTGGGGCACCGTCTTCATGCTCACCCATTTCGGCTGGCGCGCAGTGGCGGCCTGCGCGGCCTCGACCGCGATCACGGCGCTGATCTTCCGCAAGCAGCTCACCGCGCTGGAACCCAAGCCGGACGCGAGCGCCGGCGTCCCCGCATGGCTCACGGCGATTCACCTCGTATTCCTCGCGCTGGTCGTGGGTTTTGCGCATCACCCGGATGTGTTCTGGGGAATCCTCGTGCTCTTCCTCGGCGTGGTCACCGCCACGAAGGAATTCCAAGACGAACTCAAACTGCGCGAAGGCCTGCTCGTCGGCTTTTTCCTCGCCGGCCTCGTCACGCTCGGTTCGCTGCAATCCTACTGGCTGAAGCCGCTCATCGAGAGCCTCAACGGCCCCGCGCTGTTCTTCGGCGCGACGGGACTCACCGCCCTCACCGACAACGCCGCGCTCACCTACCTCGGCTCGCTGGTCGAAGGCATCTCGCCCGACCTCCAGTATGCACTCGTCGCCGGCGCGGTATGCGGCGGCGGCCTCACCGTCATCGCAAATGCACCGAACCCCGCGGGCGTCGGAATCCTCCATGATGCGAAAGTCTTCGAGGACGAAGGCATCAGCCCGCTCGGCCTCTTCCTCGGCGCGCTCATGCCGACCGCAGTCGCGATCGCGTTCTTCTGGTTTGTCCGGTGAAGCCTCGCGAATACACACGCCTCAGCGCGCGGATGGCTGGGTGTAGCTCTGCACGCCGATGCGTGTGAGTTCGCTGAAGGACGTGATGCCGCCCGCGGCCTTGTCGAGTCAGTCCTGGAGCAGCAGCCGCTGGCCGGCCTCACAGAACTCGTGGCGCAGCCGATGCTCGTCCTCCCCCGCGAGGATCAGATCGTAGATGCCCGTCCGCACCGGCAACGCTTCAAAGAGCCCGATCCGCCCGAAAAATCCGGCCCCATTGCATCGCGCGCAACCGGCCGGATGCCACATTGTTTTCGGAACCACCTCGCCGAAACCCTCGATCCAGCGCCGCTCCACATCCGTCGGCGGTTCCTGTTTGCGGCAGTGCTCGCACAGCCGGCGCTCGAGGCGCTGCGCGACGACGAAGCCGAGCGACGCGGCGATCTGATGGTTGGCAATCCCGAGGCTGCGCAGCGCAGTGACGACACCCGCGGCGTTGCGCCCGTGCATGGTCGTGAGCACGACGCGGCCCATGCCTGCCGCCTCCATCGCGATCTGCGCGGATTCCCTGTCGCGGATTTCGCCGAGCAGGATGAAATCGGGATCGTGCCGCATGACCGAGCGCAGGCATCGCGCAAAGGTGAGGTCGCGCTTTTCATCCACTTCGATCTGGTTGATGCGCTCGAGTTGGTATTCAACCGGATCCTCGATGGTCACGATGTTGCGCTCGGTGAGGTGCAGCCCGGCGAGCAGCGCGTAGAGCGTCATCGTCTTGCCGCTGCCCACGGGACCGGCGACGACGAACATGCCGCTGATGTCGCCCAGCCAGCGTTCGATGCGATCGCGATCCGGATCGGCAAGGCCGAGGTCGCTGAGCCGCCGCGTGACCGGTGCGCGCTGGTGGATGCGCAGCGTGAGCTTGTCGCCGAGCACGCATGGCGCAGGCGAGGCGCACATCGAGCGGCGTGCCCTCGATGTCGAGGCGCAGATGCGCATCCTCCGAGCTGAGCACCGGCGCTGGATCGAGGCCGGCGTGGACTTTGAAAAAACGCTGCAGACGCAGGCCGCGCTCGGCAGGCAGCGTGGCCACATCGTGCAGCACGCCATCAATGCGGAAGCGGATGCGGACCGTTTTCGCGAGCGTTCGCAGATGCAATCGGCACCGCAACTCTCAATTTTCCACCACGCGAGCGAACAGTACTCCAAATCGTCGCGCATCAAAGCCCATGATCAGGGCGGGAAAAAAGGGCGCGCAAGCTCGATCAGGATGCGCGGGTGACGGCGTCCCCGGCACTGCGGCTACGTCCACGGCTCGACGCCGCGACTGGGCGAAAGGGGCGTGAGCGCTTCCACGTCCGCATCGAACGTAACGCGCACGGACTCGATCCGCACGCTGATGCGCTCGCGGTCGTAGGCTGCGGGCGCGGAATGATCCGCAGCCTCCGCCACCAGCCGCGCGTGCCGGATCAGCGCTTCGCGCCGCGTGGCGCTGTGCGTCGCCTTTGCCACGCGCTGCAAGACCCCAAGCATCTTGAGCAGAATCGTGACATTGCCCGCGGCGGAGAGGCGGATTTCATCGAGGCACCTCGCGACATGCTCGCCGAAATCCGGCGCAGGCGCGATGACACGCAACTTTCCACCTTCATCGGAAAATGCCGGCGTGATCCGCCGTGTCGCAAGCCGACACAGGATGGCGCTCAGGTAGTCGAGGCACGACACCGCGGTGCTCGTGTCATTCACGCCCGGCGAGAGCGCCTTCAGCGCGATGTCCACGATTTGGCGGATGCCGAAGCCCACGTCCTGATCCACCGTGCGAAAATTTCCGATGGCAAAATGCGCCTGCAGCGTGGCGGCCGCCGCATCGTCGAGCGGGCAGCTTGCGCAGACGAGCGGCGCGCCTTCCAAGGCAAAGTCGCCCGGGTCGCGCTCGATCCGCAGCATGGCGTCGCGTTCGATCGCAAAGCGCAGGAGCGCCTCCGAATCCACATGCTGGATGTAGCCGTTCGCATGTGCGGCGACAGGATGCCAATCGCACTCGCGCGGTGGCTGCGCCGCCTGCGCGCGTTC